>JAASSM010000294.1 GCA_021767885.1 bacterium
GCCACCACCGGCCCTCCGGCGATGTCCACCCGGCAGAGCTCGCTGTCGCGGAAGAAGCCCACCTCCCGGCTGCCCGGCGACCAGAACGGATAGACGGCGCCGCGGGTGCCGGGGATGGCGCGGGCCTCGGCCTCGGCCAGGGTGCGGACGTACAGCTGGACCTGCCCGGTGGTGTCGGAGGCGGAGAACGCCACGTGGCGGCCGTCGGGCGAGATCACCGGCGGTCCCGGGTTGGCGGGGTTGAGGTGGAAGTTGACGCCCTCGGGCAGGGCGACCTGGGCGCGGATGAGGGGGGCGGGCTCCGGCTGCGGCCCGAGGCGGCCGCCCAGGCCCAGGGCGCTCACGCCGGCCAGCAGGATGGCCAGGCCGGCCGCCAGCAGCCAGGGGACGCGGGTGCCGCCGCCGGTCGCGGGCGGGCCAGCGGCGGCAGATCCCGTGGCGGCTGAGGGCGCGGCCGCGGCCAGGAAGGAGGAGGAGCCGTCGTCCAGGGCGATGCGCACCTCGCCGATGTCGCGCAGGCGCCGCTGCGGGTCCTTCTCCAGGCAACGCTGGATGAGCTGGATCAGCACCGGCGGCGTGTGGCCGGGGAGCTGGCCGAGATCCGGTTCCTCGCGCAGGATGGCCGCCATGGTGTCCGACGCGGTCTCGCCGGCGAAGAGCTGCTTGCCGGCGAGCATCTCCCAGAGGATGGCGCCGAAGGCCCAGATGTCCGTGCGGCGATCCACCTCGTAGCCGCGGGCCTGCTCGGGGCTCATGTAGGCGGCGGTGCCCAGGACGGTGCCCGGCCGCGTCAGGTCGGGCGGCATGGTCACCGCCGACATGGCGGCCGCGCCCGAGGCGCTGTCGCCGGGGCCGCCGAGGGCGCGGGCGAGGCCGAAGTCCAGGATCTTGACCCGGCCGTCGGGACCCAGCTTGACGTTGGCGGGCTTGAGATCGCGGTGGATGATGCCGCGCTCGTGGGCGTACTCCAGGCCCCGCGCCAGCTGGCGGGCGATGCGCTCGGCCTCGTCGACGTCCAGCGGGCCGGCGCCGAGACGGACGGAGAGGTCGTCCCCCTCGGCCACCTCCATGACCAGCACGGGCTGACCGTCGGCCTCCTCGAGGCCGTAGATGCTGGCGATGTTCTGGTGCTGCAGGCTGGCCAGCAGGCGGGCCTCGCGCTCGAAGCGGCCGAGGCGATCGGGATCGGCGGCCAGGTCCGGAGGCAGGATCTTCAGGGCGACGTCGCGATCGAGGCGCGTGTCGTGGGCGCGGTAGACCTCGCCCATGCCGCCGCGGCCGAGGAGGGACTGGACGGCGTACGGGCCGATGGTCTTGCCGATCATGGCGGGGTCCTCGGTTCGGGGGCGAGTCTCGCGAATCCGGGATAAATGAAGTTCACATTCTAGTGGAGGCGGTGCGGACGGCAACCCGGAGAGCCGGGTGCGCGGGGCGGCGGACCGGGGCCGTGCTAGTAGGTCCAGGTGGCGAAGAGGCGGGTCTGGGGCGCGCGGGCGCTCACGTCGGCGTACGCCTCGTAGGTGCGCTCGGCGTTCATCAGGGCGTACTCGGCGCCCAGGCCGAACCCCGCGCGCAGGGGCACGGCGGCGCGGACCCGGGTGGTGAGGATGTGGTGGTCGGCCACGTTGCCGCTGACGGAATGGATCCAGAACTGCTCGTGGCTCATCTCCAGGTAGTGCCAGTCGTCGCGGCCGAAGCTGGCGGCCACGCGGGCGGAGAAGCCGGGGCCGTAGTCGTAGGAGCGGCCGGAGACGCTCGCGTGGTCGGAGGAGGCGCCGCCCAGCAGCAGGGGGCCGGCATGGACCTCGGTGCGCAGCACCAGGCCGTCCGGGGTGGCGAAACGGGAGGTCAGCCCGGCGGTGAAGCTCTGGCCGCCGAACTCCAGCGACCGCGTCTCGACGTAATCGTAGCGGTGGTAGGCGCCGAGCAGGTGGCTGACCGCGGGCGTCTCCTTGACCATGAAGCCCCCGAGGTAGCCGTTGCCCTCGACGCGGCCGATGGCGGCGGCGTCGCCGAAGTTGAGCTGGATGAGGAAGTCGAAGTGGTCGTACGGATGGTCGCGATCGCCGGCGAAGGGGTCGCCGTGGTCGAAGGCGAACTGCACGTAGGCGCGGGTGGTGTCCGCCACCCAGAGGCGGTCCTCGCCCCGGGTGCGCAGGCCCGCGTCGAGGGTGGTGGTGAAGTGCCGCGGCAGGCGGTCGGGCGGGTTGAGACCCTGGCGCCCCCAGTCGCCGTCGATGATGCGCGTCAGGCCGCCGATGGGGTCGATGGCGAACCCGCCCAGCTCGCGCCAGGTGCGCTCGGCGCCGGTGGCGGTCTCGTCGCGGACCACCCCGGCGAGCCGGTGGAGGATCTCGCCCAGGGCGGCGCCGCCCACGCTGGTGGCGATCCAGTCGTTCATGGAAGGATGGTGCGTCTCGAAGAGGTATTCCCAGGTCCAGGACCCGCCGAAGGCGAAGGCCGTGGATTCCCAGAAGTCGAACCCGTTGCTGCGCGCGGCGTTGAAGTACAGGTTGCCATGGTACGGATGGGCGAACTGGTTGGTGGCGAACCCGTTGTCGTCCCAGTTCCAGCCGGCGCGGAGGTTCTCGCGCCAGGAATCGAAGCCCACCCGGAACACCGGATTCTCGCCGCTCTCGCGGATGAAGCGGTCGTAGGTCCAGACCAGAACGTTGACGCCCACGGCCTGGGCCGCGGCGCGGAGCCCGTTCTTGCGCGGGCCGCCGGCCGCGGCGCCGTGCACCAGCTCGGGATCATCGGCACCGGCGGGCCGGGCGAGGATCGCGCGCTCCCCCGTGGGGACCACCGTGCCGTCCGGGGCCGCTGCCGCGAACGCCGCCGTGGCGCCCACGATCATGGCCATGGCCAGGAGCCGCACCGCGCCGATCCGCATGCCCGGCCGGCCCCTCATCGCCAGACCACCCCGCCGGCGAGCAGGAGCTCGCTCTCGCCATCGGCGCCGTCGTCGTAGGAATCCCCGGTGATCGCCAGGCCCACCGCCCCGTGCAGCCCCCACCGGCGGCCGATCATCCGGTCGCCCGTCAGCCGCACCTGCAGCGATGGGTGCAGGCGGCCGCCGCCGGGCTCGCCGGCCTGCTCGGGGATCAGGTGGACCAGGCCGGCGTCCAGGCCGAGGTTCTGGCGCGCGTCGCCCGCGAGTCGTCGCCCGAAGTGCCAGGACAGCGCCCCCGCGCGGGCGTGATCGGCGTCGACCTCGTACCAGCCGGCCGCGATGGTGGAGCGCCAGCCGCCCACCTCGGTCCGGTAGCCCGCGTTGGCCAGCGCGACGCTGGTGGCGTAGACCAGCACGTCGCGCGGGCCGTCCCGGTCCAGGTTGACCAGACCCACGGGCAGGCCGTGGTGGCGGTCGACCACGTTGACCACGCCCACCTGCAGGCCGGAGGCCTCCCGGGCCACGTTGATGGCGCCGAGCTGGGCGCCGCGCACCCGGCCGGCGAAGTTGAGCGCGGCCGCCTGCACGCCCTGGATCTCGCCAGCGGTATAGTTGAAGAGCGAGGTGAGCTGGGCGCCGGTGAAGGCGCCACCGGCCACGTTGGCCACCGAGGCGAGCTGGGCCCAGCGGCCGTCGCCGTCGTCCAGGTTCACCAGGCCGCTGAGCTGGGCGCCCTCGAGCTCGCCGCCCGCGTAGCTGAGCAGGGTGCCGTACTGGACGCCGGCCACCCGGCCGGTGGTCCAGCTGGCGCCGGAGGCGAACTGCACGCCGCGGACATCGCCGCCGACGCGGTGCAGGCCGGCGGTGAAGCCGAGGCCGCGCAGATCGCCATCCACGCCGGCGTAGAGGCCCACGCCCTGCAATCCCCGCACGTCGCCCCCGGTGGTGGTGGCCACCAGGCCGGCGTCCAGCCAGCTCACCGCACCGCCGCGCCCCCAGAGCAGCGAGAGGCGCACGTCGCTGGTGGTGGCGGGGTCGGGGCTGGTGCCCAGCGGGTGCAGCAGCTGCAGGCTGACCGGGTGGTGCGGCGCGGCCGCGACGGCCGCCGGCGGAAACGCCGCGGTGGCCAGCGCCAGCGCGATCACGAGGGCGGCCAGGGGCGGGCAGGGGGCCGTCCGGGGCGGGCGCTGGCTGCGAGGGCGAGCATTCATGAGCGCGAATCTATCCCATCTCCGGCGTTGCTGACCAGCACGAAATCGGGCTAAGATGCACCGGTCCACCC
>JAASSM010000295.1 GCA_021767885.1 bacterium
CGCCGATCCGGCCAGGGCGCGCGATCGCCTCGCGGATCTGGCGCTCGGCCTGCGCGCGGTCCGGCAATCGGGCTGAGCCGCGCTCCCACGAAGCGATGGCCAGGCGGCCAGCATGCCTCGAGGGCGCCTGCGCGCGGCATTTTCGGGAAAACCCTGGCGTCCTGGCCGACCTTCTCCTACGGTGGGCCTGACACCTCTTCCGGAGATCCGGAGCCCCGCCGGCCCCGATGTTCGTCGACGCGCGCCTGACGCCTCGACTTTCTCGCCGGCGCGACGAGCGTGCTGGTCGTTCCCGGAGCCGAGCGCGGTCCGGGGTCATCACGCCTGGTGACGGATCCTATCGAGCTGCAACGCCTCAGCCATCCCGCATGCCGCGGTACTCCTCCGGAAGCGACCGACAGCGAAAGGAATCCCATGCGCGCGATCGCCAACGTCGCACCCGTCCGTTCCGTCTTCGCCGGCCTGCTCGCCGCCCTCCTGCTCATCACCACCCCGCTCGTGACGCCCGCCCCGGCGGCGGAGTCCTCCATCCAGTTCGGCGGCGCCCTGCGCTACAACTACTACGTCAAGTCCTGGGACGGGCAGGAGGCCAACCGGGACAAGGGCGGCGACTTCGACCTCGACACCATCCGCTTCGAGGCCGACGGATCCTACGGGGATCTGGACATCTCGGCCGAGTACCGCTTCTACGCCGGCTACCACATGCTGCACCACGGCTACATCGGCTGGAACAACGCCGAGAACTCGAAGTTCCTGCTGGGCGTCAGCCAGGTGCCCTTCGGCATCCAGCCCTACGCGTCGCACAACTGGTTCTTCGACGTGGGCTACTACGTGGGCCTCGAGGACGACTACGACGCCGGCCTGCAGTGGCTCACCCGGGGCGACAACTGGGATCTCAAGCTGGGCTTCTTCAAGAACGACGAGGGCAACTACACGGGCAACAGCATGGACAGCGCCCGGTACTCCTATGACGTCGTGGTCGCCGCCATGCCCACCCCCGGCGGCGAGGGCGTCACCCGGACCAACGAGGAGGTCAACCAGTTCAACGGCCGCTACGCCTACACCCTCGACCATGGCGACGGCAACACCACCGAGCTGGGCGGCTCCGCGCAGTACGGCTTCCTCTACAACGGCAACACCGGCGAGATGGGCAACCACTCCGCCTTCGCCGTGCATGCGGTGGGCAACTACGGCAAGTTCAACGTCATGGCCTCGTTCATGACCTACAAGTACGACCTCGAGCTGCCCGAGGACGACCCCGTCGGCGACACCGTGGTGGCCTACGGCGCCTACGACGCCCCCTACTGGATCGCCGCCGAGGGCAACGTCGCGCTCTTCAACGTGGCCTACGCCTCGGGCTGGAGCCTCGGTCCGTTCGAGTCGCTCACCTTTTACAACGACTACAGCATGCTCATGAAGAGCGAGGACGCGTTCGAGGACACCTACCAGAACGTGCTCGGCATGTCCGGCGCCGCCGGGCCGCTCTACTGCTACTTCGACGTGGCCATGGGCAAGAACCACCCCTGGATCGGTGGCGACTGGAGCTACGGTCTGGCCATGGGCGACCCCGAGGCCGACTGGGAGATCCGCTACAACATCAACTTCGGCTACTACTTCTAGGACCTCGCGCCCACGGAGGCATGCACATGACCGGCGATGTCGTCATCGAGGTCAGGAATCTCTTCAAGGTCTTCGGTCCCGACCCGGACCAGGCCTTCCCCCTCATCGAGAAGGGGCTCTCCAAGGAGGAGATCCTGGAGCGGACGGGCTGCGTGGTGGCCATCAACGACGCCAGCTTCCAGGTCCATCGCGGCGAGATGTTCGTGGTGATGGGCCTGTCCGGGAGCGGCAAGTCCACGGTGATCCGCTGCCTCAACCGGCTCATCGAACCCACGCGTGGCCAGGTGCTCATCGGTGGCGACGACATCATGCAGATGGACGCCGAGCGCCTGCGGGAGGTGCGCCGCAAGAAGATGTCCATGGTGTTCCAGCACTTCGGACTCCTCCCGCAGCGCACGGTCCTCGGCAACGTGGAGTTCGGCCTGGAGATCTCCCGGGTGGACCCCGAGGAGCGGCGCCGCAAGGCGGAGGCCGCCCTCGAGCTGGTCGGCCTCTCGGGGTACGAGCAGAGCCTGCCCGAGGAGCTCAGCGGCGGCATGCAGCAGCGCGTGGGCCTGGCCCGCGCGCTGGCCAACGATCCCGAGGTCCTGCTCATGGACGAGGCGTTCAGCGCCCTCGATCCGCTGATCCGCAGCCAGATGCAGGACGAGCTCCTCGTCCTCCAGGAGAAGATGCACAGGACCGTGGTCTTCATCACCCACGACCTCGACGAGGCCCTGAAGATCGGCGACCGCATCCTCATCCTGGGGCCCGGCGGCACCATGCGCCAGATCGGCACGCCGGAGGAGATCCTCACCGAGCCGGCCGACGAGTACGTGGCCCGGTTCGTGGAGAACGTCGACCGCACCAAGGTGATCACCGCGGCCTCGCTGATGAAGAAGCCGCAGCCGGTGGTCACGCCCAAGGACGGCCCCTCGGTGGCCGTGCGGCGCATGGAGAAGATGGGCCTGTCCACGGTGTTCGTCGTGGACCAGAACCGCGTCCTGCGCGGGCTGGTCCACATCGACGACGCCGTCAAGTGCCGCAAGGAGAAGTCGCTGGAGGACTGCCTGCGCGAGGACGAGATCTACACCACCTGGCCGGACACGCCGCTGAGCGAGCTGCTGGGTCAGGCCATGGCCAGTCGCTATCCGCTGGCCGTGGTCGACCACGACGGCCGGCTCCTGGGCGTGCTGGACCGGGCCTCCATCCTGGCCGAGGTCGAGATGGAGAGCGATCAGGTCCAGACGCTGGTGGAGCTCCAGCAGGCCCAGAACGGCAACGGCGAGGACGCCGCCACCACCAGCGAGGAGCGGGAATCATGATGGGGACCTTCCTGGCCATGCTGCCGGCGCCCCTGGCCTCCCTGGGCCTGGACATCGGCGGCTTCTTCGAGGTGATCATCAACTGGCTGGAGATCAACCTGGCGCCCGTGTTCGACGGGACCGGGGCCTTCATCGAGTGGGTGCTCGACGGCATCGAGATGGTGCTCATGTGGCCCCACTGGAGCGTGATCATCGCCATCCTGGTGCTCGCCGCGTGGCGAGCCGCCGGGTGGCGGGTGGCGCTGTTCTCGGCCGTCGGCTTGCTACTCATCGTGGAGATGAGCCTCTGGCGAGAGGCGATGGAGACCCTCGCGCTGATCAGCACCTCGGTGCTCATCGCCCTGGTGATCGCCATCCCGGTGGGCATCTGGTCGTCGAAGAACGATACCGTCGAGAGCGTGGTCCGGCCCATCCTGGACTTCATGCAGACGTTGCCGGCCTTCGTCTACCTGATCCCGGCGGTGCTGTTCTTCCAGCTGGGCAAGGTGCCCGGCGTGGTGGCCACGCTCATCTTCTCGCTGCCGCCCACGGTGCGGCTCACCAACCTCGGCATCCGCCAGGTGCCGAAGGAGATCAAGGAGGCGGCGCTGTCCTTCGGCGCCACGCCTCGTCAGACCCTGTTCAAGGCGGAACTGCCCGTCGCCCTGCCCACCATCCTGGCCGGCGTGAACCAGACCATCATGCTGGCGCTGTCGATGGTGGTGATCGCCGGCCTGATCGGGGCCGGCGGCCTGGGCAACCAGGTGGTCAAGGGCATCACCCAGCTCAACATCGGACTCGGCTTCGAGAGCGGGATCGCCATCGTGATCCTGGCCATCTTCCTCGACCGCGTCACGCAGGCGCTGGGCACCGCCACCCAGAAGAACCATTGACCCTCCCGAAAGGAGACTCGCCATGACGATCAATCGCTGGTCCGGCCTCGTGGCCGCCCTGGTCCTGCTCAGCTTCCTCGCCGCCTGCGGTGGCGGCGGCGGTGAGCAGGGCGAGCAGTCCGCCGAGGCCCAGAAGACCGCCGACCTCGTCTACGTCAACTGGGCCGAGGGCGTGGCCTACACCAACCTCGCCAAGGTGATCCTCGAGGACAAGCTGGGCTACGAGGTGACCATCACCGCCGCCGACGTGGCCCCCGCCTATGCCGCCGTGGCGCAGGGCGACAAGGACGCGTTCATGGAGACCTGGCTGCCGGTCCTGCACGCCGATTACGTGGACCGCTACCAGGACCAGGTGATCGACCTCGGCCACGTCTACGA
>JAASSM010000296.1 GCA_021767885.1 bacterium
AGTTCGGCGGCGTCCGGGTGCCACGAGGCGCCGGTTTCCACCAGGATCGCCGGCGGCGCGGCATCCGGCGCGCCGGCCCGGGGCAGGACGCGCCGGTAGGCGGCGTGGGTCCGCTGGTCCGCCTGGAGCAGCCAGGCCTCGGCGGTGGCGCGGCGGCGCGGCGCCATCCACTGCGCCCGGGGCTCGAACAGGGTCAGCAGCGCGCCCGCCCCGTGCCAGGTGCGGGCGGCGTGGAGGAGGTCGTCCAGGTAGACGCCGGCCTCGCGGGGGTGGGCGCGGTGCAGGGCGTCGATCCGTGCGGCCACGCCGGCGAGGGTGTGGGGGCGCGCGCGGAGCGAATCCATGGCCGCGGCGATGGCCACGTGGGCGGTGAGCTGGGGGCGCGGCGGCAACGTGGCCAGGTGCGGGATCAGCGCCGCGGTGTGCCGGCCGACGCTGCTCAACGGCCCCTGATCCAGCAGGGCTCCGACCATCGCCACCGCGGCCCGCGGCTGCGCGGCGGCGCGGGCGTAGGCCGTCTGCACGGTGTGGCCGTCGGTGGCCAGGGCCAGCTCCGCCCGCAGCAGCAGCTCCAGGGCCAGGGGGTGCGTCGCCGTCACGCCCTCGAGCAAGCCACGCGCCGAGCGCTGGCGATCGCCATATGCCAGGGCGCAGCCCACGAGGAAGTCGCGGTCCGCGTCGGAGAGCCGGGGCAGCCCCACCTCCTCGGCGAGGCGGCCGGCCGCGTGGGCGTCGTGGAGCCGGGCGAGCCGACCGTGATCGCGATACCAGAGGGCGGTCTCGAGCAGGGCGCGGTCCCGGCGCTCCTCCAGGTCCCAGAGCCGGGACCGGGCGGCGGCGAAGGCGTCGGGGTCCTCGTGCCAGCGTGCGACGCGAAGGTCGTGGGCGAGGGTGTCGGCGGCGGTGGGCGGCCCCCAGTCGGCCACGAGTGCGAGGTCGAGGTCCAGGGACAGGCCGGGCGTGGCCAGCAGGACGACCAGGCCGGACAGGAGGGCCAGGCACGGGCGGGCGATCCTCATGATGACTCCCGGGGCTGGAGCGACGGAGCGGCCGATGCGAGGCGAGCGATGCGGGGCGCTGGCCGGAGTTACTGGACGCGATGACATCTCGGATATCGGCTCGCAGCATACGCCGACCATGGCCCCCGGGGCAAGTCCGGGGTCAGCGCAGCAGGACCAGCGAGCCGGAGGCCTGCCGTGGCCCGGCCACCAGGCGGTAGCGGTAGACGCCGGAGGCCACGCCGCGGCCGATCCCGTCGCGGCCGTCCCAGCGCACGGCGAGCATCCCGGCCGGGCGCTGGCCGTCCACCAGGGTCCGCACCAGGCGGCCGCGGACGTCGTGGACGGTCAGGCGGACGGGGCCAGCCGCCGGCAGCGCCGCCCGCAGCGTCACGGCGGGGTTGGCGGGGTTGGGGAAGGCGGTCACCGTCAGCGGGGCGCGAGCCACGCCGTTTGGCACGGCCACCGCGCCACCGCAGCCCTGGCCGAGGGCGCCGATCCGCCCGCAGCCCGGCGCCGCGAGGCAGGGCGAGTCCGCACCGAGGGCGAGGTCGCCGGCGGCGAGGTCGCAGAAGAGCGGATCGACCGCCAGGTTGCCGCCGGTGCCGGTGGGGTCGTCCAGGCCCACCCAGGCGGTGCCGGTGTTGCCGAAGACGTCGTTGCAGGTGGACTGGGGGGTGCCGCCGCTGACGCTGATCCCATCACCGGTGTTGAAGGCCACGAGGTTGGCGGCCAGGGTGGGCGAGGTGCTGATCAGGGTGAGGGCCGCGTCGCCGTCCTCGCTCACGTTGGCGGCCAGGGTGTTGCCCGCGATGGCGCCGGCGGCGTTGCTCTGGTAGTTGAGGGCCGAGCCGAAGAAGCTGGCGGTGTTGGCGTGGAAGACGCAGTCCTGGACGGTGGCCTCGGCGCCGGTGTTGACGGTCAGGCCGCCCCCGGCGTCGGCGCGGTTGCCCGTGAAACGTGCGCCCGCGACGGCGACGCGCGCCCCGGTGAGGTAGGCGCCACCGCCGCTGGTGTAGGGCGCCTGGGGGGCGGGCGCGTTGTCGGCGAACACCCCGCCGGTGATCGTCACGTTGCCCCCCTCGCCGAAGAGGCCGCCGCCGTCGGTGGCCATGGTGTTGTCGCGCAGCTCGCAGCCGGTGAGCGTGAGGGTGCGGCCGCGCTGGCCGATCCAGGCCAGGCCGCCGCCGCGGGCGGCGCCGCGGCCACCGGTCAGGAGGCAGCCGTCCAGCGTGGCGTCGGCCTGGCGCACGCAGGCGCCGGCGCCCTGGGGGATCTGGCCCGCCGCCCCCGGGCCGCAGAGGTTGTCGGCGAGCGTGACGTCCACCAGCTGCGGCGCGCCGCCCTGGATGAAGACGCCGCCGCCCCAGGTGGCGGTGCAGCCGCTGATGACCACGCCGGCGACCACGGCGTCGGTCTGCAGGAGGGCCAGGCCGCCCCCGGCGCCCAGCTCGGCGTTGCTGCCGACGCCGGCGGCGGTGATGGTCAGGTCGCGCAGCTCGGGCGCGCCGCCCTCCACCAGGACGCCGCCGCCGTAACGGCCGGGCAGCGGGGCGGCGAGCGTGGCGCCACCGCCACCGGTGATGGCGAAGCCGGCCACCAGGGGCGAGCCGCCCGCGGGCGGCGCCAGGCGCAGGGCCGGGGCGTCGGGCGTGCCGGCGATGGACGAGCGGCCGGTCCCGGGGGCGGTGAAGCCGGCGTCCCAGCCGCCGATCACGGCCAGGTCCAGCCCCGGGATCACCACGCCGCCGGCCACCACGTGATCGGCGGCCACGGCCACCGTATCTCCCGGCGCGGCAGCGGCCAGGGCCGTGGGCAGGTCGGGGAAGTCCGCGGGGACGCGCAGCAGGGCGGCCGCGGCGGGAGCGGCGGACAGCGCGGTCGCCAGGACGGCGCCGGCGACCGCGAGCAGGAAGTCTCGCCCTGCGCAGGCGTGGCGATGGGGCATGGGCGAAGCTCCCGGACCGGGTGGCGGGCGTCGGCTAGCTGAAGACGTTGTAGAGCCGCCGCTTGATCTTCTTGGTGGGCGTCTTCTCGAACTCCTCGTACAGGACCTTGATCCTGGTCACCGTGGCGTAGGCCGGCACCAGCTTGTTCAGCTCCTGCCGGTTCTTCTCCATGATCTCCTCGATCTGCGCCTCGGAGAGGCCGTCCTCGTCGGCGCGGTCCATGTCCGGGTGCACCAGGGCGCAGATCTTGCCGCTGCATTCCATGATCAGCGACTCGGAGACGTAGGGCAGGTCGTTGAACTTCGCCTCCACCTCCTCGGGGTACACGTTCTGCCCCGAGCCGGTGAGGATCATGTTCTTGCTGCGGCCAGTGAGGAAGAGGTTGCCATCGGCGTCGAGGCGGCCGAGGTCGCCGGTGTGCAGCCAGCCGTCCTCGTCGATGGTCGCGCGGGTGGTCTCGGGATCCTTGTAGTAGCCGAGCATCACGTTCTCCCCGCGCACCAGCACCTCGCCGATGCCATGCTCGGGGTCGGTGATGTCGATGCGGCACTCCAGGTAGGGGATCACCTTGCCCACCGAGCCGAGGGGCGGCCGGTCGCTCACCACCGAGTAGCTGATCAGCGGGCCGCACTCGGTCATGCCGTAGCCGTTGGCCAGGGGGAAGTCGATGCGGCGGAAGAAGGCGTCGGCCTCCTTGTTGAACGCCGCGCCGCCGATCACCACCTCCTGGAACGCGCCACCGAAGGTCTGGCTGATGCGGCGACGGATCTTGCGGTGGATGAGCTTGTTGACCGCCGGCACCTTCATCATGGTCTTGACCGCCGGCGACTCCAGCTGCGGCTTGATGCGCTGCTTGAAGATCTTCTCGATGATCAGCGGCACCGACAGGACCACCGTGGGCCGGATCTCCGAGAACGCCTGCACCAGGACCTTGGGCGTGGGCAGCTTGTCGATGAAGGTGATGTGGCCGCCACCGAGGGAGGGGGCGATCAGGTCGAAGGCGCAGCCGTAGCAGTGGGCCAGGGGCAGGAAGCTGACCACGCGGCGATTGGTGCTCAGGTCCAGGCTGTCCAGGTAGTAGCGGGCGTTGACCACCAGGGAATGGTGGTTGAGCATCACGCCCTTGCTGAAGCCGGTGGTGCCGCTGGTGTAGACGATGGTCGCCAGGTCGCGGCCCGGCACCTCGGCGAAGGTCAACGACCCCG
>JAASSM010000297.1 GCA_021767885.1 bacterium
CATGCTGGTGCTGGCCCTGGCCGCCGCGCCGGCGTCGGCCCAGCTGGTGATCAACGAGCTGCTCGCCGATCCCGCCAGCGACTGGAACGGCGACGGCGAGGTGGACAGCAAGCTGGACGAGTGGGTGGAGGTCTACAACGACGGCGACGTGGCCGTCACGCTGACCAGCTACTGGCTCCGCGACGGGCTGGGCGAGACGCCCCACCTGAACCTCTTCGGCGTGCTGCTGCCGGGACAGACGGCGGTCTTCTACGGGCATCACGCCGTGGCGTGGCAGCGCGAGAACGGCGCCGGCAGCAGCGGCCTGTCCCTGAACAACGGCGGCGACACCGTGCAGCTGCTGCGCACCAGCAGCAACGATCCCGACGTCCTGGTGGTGGTGGACCAGTACACCTACCCCGGCCACGTCGGCGAGGACGACCGGGCCTGTGGCCGCGCCGCCGACGGGGGCGTGGCGTGGGCGCTCTTCGATGGCCTCAACCCCTATGACGGCAGCACCGAGCCCCTCGGCACCGGGTGCGATCCGTCGCCCGGTTCGGCCAACGACTGCGCCGAGAGCACGCCCGTGGAGGCGGCCACCTGGAGCGGCGTCAAGGCGTACTGGGACTGAGGTCGCCCGGGGGGGCCGCCACGGCCACCGTCGCGCGCCATGCGACGGGCCACGACTTCGACTAACCTTTTGCGGAATCGCTGCGCCCGCGAGTCCGGCGACCCTGCGCCGGGCTCGCGTGGCCGTGAGCCGTTGCGCGAACTCTCCGATCCGGAAAGAGGTGATCGACGTGGCCAACCGAGTGGTGATCTGCGGGGCGGTGCGCACGCCCATCGGCAAGTTCCAGGGCGGACTGAGCGCCCTGCCGGCCCCCAAGCTGGGGGCCGAGGCGGTGCGGGCCCTGCTCGAGCGCACGGGGCTGGACCCCACCGCGCTGGACGAGGTGGTCCTGGGCAACGTCGTCCAGGCGGGCCAGCACCAGAATCCCGCCCGCCAGGCCGCCATCTTCGGCGGCGTGCCCGCCGGCGTCAGCGCCATGACCATCAACAAGGTCTGCGGCTCGGGCCTGAAGGCCGTGGCCCTGGCGGCCCAGGCCATCCGGGCCGGCGACGCGCGCTGCATCCTGGCTGGCGGCTTCGAGAGCATGAGCAACATCCCCTACGCGCTGCCCAAGGCCCGCGACGGCTATCGCCTCGGCCACGGCCAGATCATCGACCTGCTGGTCCATGACGGCCTCTGGGACGTCTACAACGATTACCACATGGGCCTGACCGCCGAGTGGGTGGTGGAGACCTACCAGGTCTCCCGCGCGGACCAGGACGCCTTCGCCGCCGAGAGCCACCGCCGGGCCGTGGCCGCCTGGGAGACCGGCGCCTTCGCGCGCGAGGTGGTCCCGGTGAGCATCCCCCAGCGCAAGGGCGATCCGGTGGTCTGCGATCGCGACGAGGGACCGCGCGCCGAGACCACGGCCGACGGGCTGGGCAAGCTGCGGCCGGTGTTCAAGCGCGATGGCGGTTCGGTCACCGCGGGCAACGCCAGCTCCATCAACGACGGCGCCGCCGCCCTGCTGGTCTGCGACGAGGAGTTCGCCCGGGCCAACGGCCTGGAGGTCCGGGCCGAGATCACCGCCTACGGCAGCGGCGCCGTGGAGCCCCACCAGGTGATGATGGCCCCGGTGACGGCCGTCGGCCGCCTGCTCGAGCGCACCGGCACCGCCATCGCGGATTATGACCTGGTGGAGGTGAACGAGGCCTTCAGCGCCCAGGCCGTGGCCGTCACGCGCGAGCTGGGCCTGGATCCGGAGAAGACCAACGTCCGCGGCGGCGGCATCAGTCTGGGCCATCCCATCGGCTGCTCCGGCGCCCGCATCCTGGTGACCCTGCTGCACGCCCTGGAGGACACCGGCGGCGAGCAGGGCCTGGCCACTCTCTGCCTCGGCGGCGGCGACGCCGTGGCGCTGACCATCCGCCGCGTCTAGGCGGCGACCAAGGAGGACCACGATGAAGGTCGCGGTGATCGGCGGCGGGACCATGGGCAACGGCATCGCCCACGTCTTCGCCCAGAACGGACACGACGTCACGCTGGTGGACAGCGCCCGGGAATCCCTGGACCGGGCCCGCCAGACCATCGAGAAGAACCTGGGGCGCCAGGTCAAGAAGGAGGCCATCAGCGAGGCCGACGCGAAGGCCACCCTGGATCGCCTGCAGCTGACCACCGATCCGGGCGGCGCCGCCGAGGCGCGCCTGGTGGTGGAAGCGGTGTTCGAGAGCTTCGCGGTGAAGCAGGACGTCTTCACCAGGCTGGACGGCATCTGCGGCGAGGAGACCATCCTGGCCAGCAACACCAGCAGCATCAGCCTGACCAGGATCGGCGGGGTGACCGGCCGTGCCGATCGCGTCATCGGCATGCACTTCATGAACCCGGTGCCGGTGATGAAGCTGGTGGAGGTGATCTGCGGCCAGGCCACCAGCCAGCCGACCCTGGAGTTCGTCACGCAGACGGCCCGGGACCTGGGCAAGGTCCCGGTCACGGTGCAGGACTATCCCGGCTTCATCAGCAACCGCGTGCTCATGCCCATGATCAACGAGGCCGTCTACTGCCTGATGGAGGGCGTGGCCGAGCGGGAGGCCATCGACGAGGTCATGAAGCTGGGCATGGCCCACCCCATGGGCCCGTTGACCCTGGCCGACTTCATCGGCCTGGACGTGTGCCTGAACATCATGGAGGTCCTGTACGAGGGGTTCGGCGACAGCAAGTACCGTCCCTGTCCGCTGCTGCGGCGCATGGTGGAGGCGGGCTTCCTCGGCCGCAAGACCGGACGCGGGTTCTACGAGTACTAGCCTCTGCCGCCGGCGGCGCACCCCATCGCAGGAGTCGAGGATGCAGTTCGAACTCACCGAGAACCAGCGCATGCTGCGCGACATGACCCGCGACTTCGCCGCGCGCGAGATCGCGCCGGTGGCCCACGAGATGGACGTCACCGGCGAGATCCCCGACGCGCTCATGGGCAAGCTGCGGGAGACCGGCTACTTCGCCCTCAGCTATCCCGAGGCCCACGGCGGCCTCGGGGTGGACACCATCAGCTACGGGCTGGTGGTGGAGGAACTGGCCCGGCAGTCGGCGGGCGTGTGCATCATGATCACCGTCCACAACAGCGTGGGCTACTACCCCGTGGCCGGCTTCGGCAGCGAGGAGCTGCAGGCCCGGTACCTGCCGCGCATGGCGGCCGGCGAGATCGCCAGCTTCTGCGTCTCCGAGCCCGACGCCGGCAGCGACGCCGCCGCCCTGGGGGCCACCGCCCGCCGCGAGGGGGACCACTACGTCCTGGACGGTTCCAAGGTCTGGGTGACCAACGGCTCGCGGGCCGCGTTCTTCGTGGTCATGGCCCGCACGCCGGGCACCACCGGCCACCGGGACATCCACGCCTTCCTGGTGCCGCGCGAGGCGGAGGGGCTGAGCGTGGCCAAGAAGGAGGACAAGCTGGGACTGCGCGCCAGCGACACCGTGGTGATCGCGCTGGACGGCGTGACCGTCCCCGCCGACCACCGCCTGGGCGCCGAGGGGGAGGGCTTCAAGATCGCCATGACGGCCCTCGATGGCGGCCGCATCGGCGTGGCCTTCCAGGCCATCGGCATCGGCCGGGCCTGCCTCGAGGAGGCCGTCAAGTACGCCCAGGAGCGCCAGGCCTTCGGCAAGCCCCTGGCGGCGCAGCCGGTGATCCAGCAGAAGCTGGCCGACATGGCCACCGAGCTGGACGCGGCGCGTCTGCTGGCCCTGCGCGCGGCGTGGCTGAAGGACCAGGGTCGTCCCTTCACCCGGGAGGCGGCCATGGCCAAGCTCTACGCCAGCGAGGCGGCGGGCCGTATCGCCGACGAGGCCCTGCAGATCCACGGCGGCTACGGCTACGTCAAGGAGTACCCGGTGGAGCGATACTACCGCGACGTGCGGGTGACGCGGATCTACGAGGGTACCAGCGAGATCCAGCGGCTGGTGATCGCCCGGGCGGTGCTCCAGGACGGCGTCTAGCGCGAAGGCTTCTAGCGGGACGGTGCCTCGGCGGGGGCGCCTGGCGGGGCGGAGCCCGGCCCTCCCCGCCTCAGGCCAGGATGGCGAATCCCAGCAGCAGCAGCGCCCAGCTGCCCAGCGCCAGCAGGAAC
>JAASSM010000298.1 GCA_021767885.1 bacterium
CCGAGATGGGGCTGCTCGAGTCGGGTCTTGCCCGAGGCGACGGTCTCGGAAAAGCTCAGCTGGCCGCCGAGAACGTCGTGGGGCATTTCCTCGCGCAGGCGGATGAAGGGGATCTCGGCAAGCTCGATGCGTGCCTGGTCGGTGCGGACCGGGCGACCTTCGCGGGTCTCGAGGACCACGGGCCGACGGGGCGGGTAATAGAAATCGCCGTGGTTCTCGAATGGGGCGGAGACCAGCACGTGGGAGAGCCGGTCCTGTTCTCGCCCGAGGAGGCTGAGGGCATAGCCGAGGAAGAAACCCATGGTCTTGCGGCCGCCGGCGATGGAGGCGTGGATCGCGGCCCCGGGGTCATTGGTGAGCTCGCGCACGATGGCCATGATGGTATCCGCCGCGGCCCGGTTCTCGCCGGCGTCGCGGATATCCTCGAGGGGCTGCTGGTCGCCGATGACGTGGATGGTCTGTTCATCCAGCCGGATGCGCTCGGCCTCCAGCCCGTAGTCTTCGCAGAGCCCCCAGAAATGCCCGCTGGACGGTTCGAGGATCTTGAGCCGGGCGCGCTCGGCCCCCTCGCTGGTGGTGACCAGGTGGATCTCGTTGGGCACGAAGGGGCGGTCGCGTTCGATCGCCAGGGCGTAGAGCGTCTCGGTAACGATCTGCGGGGAGAGCCCCGTCACGCACAGCAGGATGCGTCGCTCGAAGTCCTCGGGTTGCATGGCAGCCTCCTTTCCGGGTTCTCGGGCCGGTATCGGTTCCGGCCACGACTCGTCAAGTGTGCCAGCATCGAGTGCCACCGGGCAGTCGACAAGCTTGCGACCCGCCCGGTTGTTTCCAGGGCGGTTAACATGGCGATTTTCAATGACCAGGGAGCGTCGACGCCATGACCCGTTATTTCGTCAGCCGGCATGCCGGTGCGGTGGAGTGGGCCGAACGTCGAGGGATCGACGTGGACCGGCAGGTGGAACATCTCGATCCCCAGCGGATCGGGCCCGGTGACCGGGTCATCGGGACGTTGCCGGTACCGTTGGCGGCCGAGGTCTGTGCCCGGGGCGGGCAGTATTTCCACCTGGTGCTGGACATGCCCGCCGAGGCCAGGGGCCGCGAGCTGGATGCCGATACCCTGGAGTCGCTGGGCGCCCGGTTGCGCGAGTTCCGGGTCGTTGCCGTGGGGGAGGAGGCATGAGCGATCGGCGGACCCCGGCCCCGCGCCGGCGAGCGTGGTTGTTCCTCCTGGTGCCGGCGGTCGGATCGGCGCTTCTCGGCAATGCCTGGCTTGCCGACGGCTCGTGGATGGCCGTGACCAACCTTTCGCTCCAGCCCGAGGACGCGCCCTGGGCACCACTCGCCGGGCTGTTATTGTCCTACGGTGGCGCCTTTGTCCTGCTGGCCTGCCTGGCCTTTTCCGAGCGCGAGCGAGCGGCCGGCGGCCTGGCGGTTCTCGGGGCACTCCCGGGGCACCTGGCCGGTGCGGCGCAAGAATTCGACGGCCGCTGCCAAGCGGCGGGTGTCCTTCGCCGGGGCGAGGCCTGGGCGGCCACCAGTTCCGCACTGGCGCTGGGCCTCGCCTCGAGCTGGCTGGCCGACGGGGTCCTGGGAGGCGACCCGGTACAGGGCCTGGTGGGGCTGGTACTGCTCCCGTTCAGTGCCTGGTGGGCCTACGAGAAGGTGCCGGGGGCGCTGCCGATACACGCACGCCTCGACCGCGCACCGGTGGACGATGCCCGTGCGCTGATCATCCCCATGTCGCGCTTCGCGATCGTCGAGGCGCCGGACGACTCGGGGCGCCTCGGCATCGACGAACTGGAGCAGTGGTCCTGGGCGGAGGCCACGCGTCACGTCGACGAGCAGCCGACGAGAGCACACGGCCGCAGCAACCTGCGGCCGCTGATCCGGGCCGTGAACCACCATGCCGGGCGGCTGGAGCAGCTGGTCCTGGTACGGCCCCGGGTGGAGCCGGGCGGGGAAGGGGTGCAGGAACGGGTAGAGCACTGGCTGGCCCGGGCGCTTCGCCGCGCGTTGCCGGATTGCCGGGTGGAATTGCGGGGCCCGGTGGCCGGCACGGAATTCATGAGCGTCTACCGCGAGGTGAACGATGCGGTCGAAGACGTCCATGCCCATGCCCGGCAAGCCGGCCGGCCCCTGCTGGCGGACGAGATCCTCGTGGACATCACCGGCGGGCTGACCCCGACCAGCGTCGCCGCGGCCGCGGGCAGCCTGCACAACGACGTGCGATTCCAGTACGTGGACACCAATCTCCTCGGCCGGGCGCGGCCCGACTCGTCGGCCGATCCCGCCCTGCGCGGCTACGACCTGACGCTGAAATAGCCGCGCCGGGTCGACAAGCTTGCCAAGGCTCCCGCGGCGAGCCGATGCGGCAGCATGGAGTCATTGCAACCGAGAGGAGATCGGCGATGGCCCAGCGCAAGCTCTACCTCGCCGCCTACGACGTGGCCAGCCCCTCGCGGCTTCGCGAGGCGCTCAAGATCGTCAAGGGCTATGCCACGGGCGGCCAGAAATCCGTCTACGAGTGCTTTCTCACCGATGCCGAGAAGGGCGACCTGTTCGCCGACATGGAACTGCTCCTGGACGAGGAGACCGACCGCTTCGCCCTGATTCGCGTCGACCGGGACGCCTCGATCCTCACGCTGGGCATCGCCGTGCCCCCGACCGACCCCGAGCACTTCTACTTCGGCTGAGGACCATGAGCACCCTGATCCTCGACAACCGGGCGCTGTCGTTGCGGGCCGATGGTCGGGCGATCGCCATCTACGCGTCCGGGCAACGCCAGGGAACCATCCCCATCCGCTCCATCGAGCGGTTGATCATCCACGGGGAGGCCGAGCTCACCGCCGGGGTCATCGAACGCCTTGCCGAGGCCGGGGTGACGTTGCTGCTGCTCGCCAAGCGCAAGCTGGAAAGACGCGCCCTGGTCCTCGGGCCGGCCCACAACGATGCCGCCATCCGGCTGGGCCAGGCCGGTCGCGTACACGATTCCGCCTTCCGGCGAGACTGGGCGGCAGGCATCGTGCGGGCCAAGATCCGTCGGCAGAAACGGATGCTTGACCGGGCCCTGGGCGACCGTCCCGACCGGCGAAAGCCGCTGTTCGACGCGCTGGCCTCGCTGGAGGGGCTCCTCGCCCGCGTGGACACCCACAAACACGTCGTGGCGCTGCGGGGTGTCGAGGGCGCGGCCGCCCGCGGCTACTTCGCGGGACTCGCGGCCCTGTTTCCGCCCGCCCTCGGTTTTTCCGGCCGCAACCGTAGGCCGCCGCGGGACCCGGTCAATGCCTGCCTGTCACTGGGCTACACGCTGCTGCACTTCGATGCCGTGCGTGCCGCCCATATCGCCGGCCTGGACCCGATGATCGGCTTCTACCACCGGCCCGCCCACGGCCGTGAATCCCTGGCCTCGGACCTGATCGAGCCCCTGCGGCCCGCGGTGGACGCCTTCGTCCTGCGGCTGTTCCGCGACCGCCGGCTTCGGGCCCACCACTTCGAATACCGGGATGGGGCCTGCCTGCTCGTGAAGGAAGGGCGCGCCCGCTTCTATCCCGCGTGGGAACAGGACGCCCGGGCCCGTCGGCGACTGCTCCGTCGGGAGTGCCTGGGCCTCGCCCGGTTCCTGCGGTCCGACGGCGAACGGCAACTGGACGTCTTCAGCGAGGAGGACTGGATCAATGGATGACAACCTGCCCCGCCGGCTGCCGGTCTACCTGCTCGACGCCGGCACGGCCCGCGTGGACGTGGACGGGCCAGCGCTGCGGGTGGAACACGCCGAGCGGGCTCCGGCGCGTTACCCCGTCAGCCGCATCCACCGGGTCATCAGCCAGGCCAGGCACCACTGGTCGGCCTCGGCCACCCGGCTGTGCCTGGAGCACCGGCTGCCGGTGATCTTCGTGGACGAGGCGGGCGACTTGCTGGGCAGCCTGCAACCCGCGAGATCGCGCAATGAGCCCCTGGGCGATGCCGTGGGTCGCCTCGCCTGGGAGCCGGGCGGTGGCGAACGACTGGACAACTGGGTGCGCAACGAGCACCTGCGGCGGATCCACGCGCACGCCGACACCGAGCGGGACCGGGGCGCGCGGGAACTGGCCCGCCGTCTCGGGGCACCCGCACCCGATGGCCCCCGCGCCCGCAGCCGGCCCG
>JAASSM010000299.1 GCA_021767885.1 bacterium
AAGCGTCGTCAGCATTCGATCTACCGGGTGGCGATCATGCTGGTGTGGCGGAACTACGTGAAGCTGCGTCGGGAGAAGAGGTGCTGGCAGACGCCGGCGATGCTGGTGGGCTTGACCGAGCGGCCGCTCAGAGAGGAGGAGATCCTTTCGCGGAGGTTGTTCGTCACGCAGATCCCGTTGCCACCGTTGTGGGAAGACTACTACTGGCGGCGGGTGAAGACGCGGGCCTTGCGGGCGAACCCGGAGCATGCGCTGAAGTACGCGTTCTAGGGGAAAAAGAGAAGGGAGCCGGAATGACCGGCTCCCTGGGAGCCATCACCATTCTTCGGGGCACAACCGAGTTAATACGTCACCTGGACGGTGTAGGTGAGGACCGTCTCACCATCCGCCGGCACCTCCACCATGAACCGGACCGATTCCGCCGAGAGCTTCTCGTGCGGCTGGCTACTGCGCAGGATCTCCCAGTCCCCACCCACGCGCTCGAGCACCTCGATGGTCACGTCCTCGGTCTTGCGGTTGCGCAGGGTGATCTCCCACGTGGTCTGGTGGACGCGGTCGGATACGCGGCGGTAGTCCTGACGGACCCGTTCGGCCACCAGATCGAACGCCTTGCCCACGCGCAGCTCCACCTCCTCGTTCCGCGGGGTGTGGCCGATGCGATCCTCGCCCAGCAGCTGCCGCTTGCCCGCCTCGGACTGACCGTAGACCCGCACCACGCCGGCGGGCAGCGGCAGGCCGAGCTGGTTCTCCTCGCGGTTCTCGAAGCGGTAGCTCACCCAGACGTCCTGGCGATCCTGCTGGGCGCCGCCACGGAAGTAGTGGCTGCCGCCCTCCACGGTGTAGCGCCGCTCCACGCCGATCCCGGCGGCCTCCAGCAACGAGACCTGCTTGCTGCTGTTGTCGGGCAGATCGGTGGTCCAGGGCACGGTGTAGAGGTGATAGTCGTAGAGGGCTTCCTCCTGCACCTGGGGTGCGCCCGCGGCGTACTTGACCTCGGCGGCCAGCATGTCCCGGCGCTGCATGGCAGGACGGACCTGGTTGATCTCGCCGGCCACGAGCTGCAGGCCGGCTCCCTCGTAGCCGGTGCCGCTGCGGTTCTCGACGGTCACCCAGCCCTTGAGGTCGGCCTGGTCGCCGTCGGCCGCGAGCTGCAACACGTAGTCCGCGTTCCAGGACAGCCCGCCGGTGAGGTAGCTGACGTCCAGCTCCGCCTCGCCGTCGCGCGCGGTCTCCGCCCGCCAGACCAGCGTGGGCCGCGCGCGCAGGTTCTCTGGCAACTGCGGCAGGGCGATCCGGCCGGGGACCTCGAAGACGATCTCGCCGTCCACCTCGTAGACGGGGCCGGCGGTGATCCCGAGCAGGCGTCCGGCGATCCGCTCGCCATCCTCCTGGATCCAGGCCACGTCCCGTCCCACGTACTTCTCCAGGATCTTCTCCCGGGACATGAGGTCGAACTCGTAGTTCTGCTCGCGGATCACCAGCCCGGTGCGGCCAGCCACCTCCACCAGGAGCGTCTGCGGACGGATCTTGGCCGGGACGCCCCGCAGCTCCAGGTCGAATGCGCCGCGCGGCAGGTCCACGTTGCGGACCTCCCGGATGAGGGCCAGATCCTGGTTGTAGACCGTCAGTTCGAGGGTGGAACGACCGGACGGTTCGCTCGCGACCGTGTCTGGCGCGGCGCCGGCCGCCGCGGGCATCATGGCGGGCAGGCCGACGAGGACGGCGAGGACGATGCTTCCGATGGGAACGATGGGGCCGGTGCGGCCGATGGGGCCGGTGCGGCCGATGGGGCCGATGCGGCCGATGGGGGCGAGGGCGGAACGGTGGTGGCAACGCATGGCAGGCCTCCTGGAACGCGGCGAGTCCCGGCTAAAGCGCACGGGGCGGGGGTCGATCTCTGTCATACACCAGACGGCGCGGTCGCGCCACTCGTATACCCGCGGCGACGGACGCCGTTCCCAGGCGCCGGCGGAGGCAAGCATGCAGCAGACGGTCATCATCGCCGACGACGCCCAGTTCATGCGGCACATGCTCCGTGATATCCTCCAGGACGTCGGCCTCCAGGTGGTGGCCGAGGCGGCCGACGGCGAGGAGGCCGTCATCCGTCATCTCGAGCACCGGCCTCACCTGACCCTGCTGGACATCACCATGCCCGGCCTCGACGGCGTGGAGGCCTGCCGCCGGATCGTCGGGCACGACCCCGACGCCCGCGTGATCATGATCTCCGCCCTCGGCCAGAAGGAGGAGGTGCTGGCGGCCGTGCGCGCCGGCGCCCGGGATTTCGTGATCAAGCCCTTCGAGCCCGATCGCGTGGCCGACACCGTGCGTGGCGTGCTGCGTCACGAGCCGGCCTTCGGCTAGGCTGGACGCGGCGGGGACCCCCATGCCGATGCCGTTCCCCGCTCCTCAGAGCACGATCACCGCCAGCGCCGTCAGGCCGAGCGGGATCACGTAGAGCGCGAACTTCCAGAAGTGCTTCTGGATCACCGCGAGCGCCGTCCAGCGGATGGCGAGCAGCCCCACGCCGAACGCCGCCGCGGCCGCCAGGACCAGGGGCAGCGGCCCGGTGTCGCCTGCCCGTTCCCCCCCGAGCAGCATGAGCACCAGCGCCCCGCCGATGGCCGGCACCGACAGCAGGAAGCTGAACCGCGCGGCCTCTGCCCGCGCCAGCCCCAGCCAGAGCGACGCGGCGATGGTGCTGCCCGAGCGGCTGATACCCGGACAGATGGCCAGGGCCTGGGCGCACCCCACCAGCAGCGCCTTGCCCAGGGGGACCGGACGGGGCTCCCACTCCCCTGGCGCCTGGGCGGCGGGCCGGGCGGCCCGCGTCGAGAGCAGCACCGCGCCGGTGACCAGGAGTCCGAACGCGGCGTACACCGGCGCGGCGAACGCCGCCTCCACCACGTCCTTGAGCAGCAGGCCCACGAGCACCGCCGGCAACGTGCCCACGGCCAGGGCGAGGACGTACATGAGCGCCGCACGGTCGCATCGCAGCAGGCGCAGGATGTCGCGCCGGTAGACCGCCAGCACGGACACCAGCGTGCCGGTGTGCAGCACCACGTTGAGCATGAGGTCGCCCTCGTGGGTGCGCATGAGGTTCTGCAGCAGGACCAGGTGGCCGGAACTGGATACCGGCAGGAACTCGGTCAGGCCCTGCACCACGGCCAGGATCAGGATCTCCAGCATGACGACCTCGGGGACATCGCCACGGACGGGCGATCAGGGGGTGAGTGGGCCCGTGTCCGAAGCAGCGGGCGCCTCGGCACGCAGCAGGCGGGCCAGATGATAGTGGCGGCGGGCATCGGCGGCCAGACCGAGCGCGTCACAGGTCAGGCCGAGCTGGAAATGGATCCGGCTGTCCTCCGGGAACGTGGCCTCGGCCTCGGTCAAGGCGGCCAGGGCCGCCTTGTATTGCTCGAGCTTGTGCAGGCAGACGCCACGATGGAAGTGGGCGCGCACCAGCCCGGGCTCCAGCCGCAGGACCATGTCGAACCGCGCCAGGGCCTCCCGGTACCGCCCCCGCTTGAGCAGACAGACCGCCGCATGATAATGGCCACGGCCGTAGTCGCGGTCGCAGCGCACGCTGCTCTCGAATGCCTCGAGCGCGCGGACCAGGTCGCCGGTGCCCAGCAGCACCAGCCCCAGGCTGCAGTAGCTCTCCGCGTCGGGGGCCGTGTTGACCGCCTCGGTGAACGCCCGGACGGCGTCCTCGTGCCGACCGGCCTCGGCATAGAGCGCGCCGAGGTTGTGATGCGCGGCAGCCGGGGCGTCGTCCAGGAAGGTCGCCCGCTGGTAGGCCGCCAGGGCCTCCTCGCGGTGGCCGAGATGATCGAGGGCCGCCCCCAGGTTGGTGAGCATGCGGGCGTCGGTGGGACGGCGCTCCAGGCCCGCGCGCAACCAGCGGCGCGCCTCGCTGTAGCGGCCGCTCTTGAGGCAGACGCAGCCCATGCGATAGAGCCAGTCGGGATCGTCCGGACGCCCGCCGAGGGCCTCGCGATAGAGGTCGTGCGCGGTCTCGAGGTCGCCGGCGTCCTCGGCGCTGCGGCCGCGTGCGAAGACCTCGGCCGCGGACCGGCCGGCCGCCGGGTGCTGGTCATGTGGCTGATTCGGCATGGGCGCAATGTACCCCGGGCATCCC
>JAASSM010000300.1 GCA_021767885.1 bacterium
GCGCCGGTGGCGGCCGAGCTGGCGGTGCTCAGCGGCTGCAGCACCGCCGGCCGCGAGGTGGTGGGTGGCGAGGGGCTACTGGGCCTGGGCTCGGCCTTCCTGGCCGCCGGCGTGCCGGTGGTCCTGGCCACCCTCTGGGACGTGGACGACCACGCCTCCGCCCGCATGACCGCCGACATCTACACCGCGCTGGCGGCGGGCGAGACCGTGGGCGCGGCCGTGGCCGCCGCCCGGCGCGCGCGCCGGGCCGATCCCGCCACCGCCGCCCCCTGCCACTGGGCCGGCCTCGTGGTCCTGGGCGACGGCGCCCGCACCGTGGCGGTGGCGTCGCGCCGGCCGGTCTGGCCGCTGGTGACGCTGCTGCTGGTGGCCGGGGCACTGCTGGTGGGCGGGCTGGCCATGGGCGGGCGGGGTCGTCCCCGCACGCCGGACGTGTGATCGCTCCCGGCGGCGGGCGTTCTCGGCCATGGTGCCACGCCCACCTCAGCCCGGGGGTCCCGCCATGTCCCGCCGCCTCGTCCCGTCCGTCCGCCGGCCGCAGCCGCCATGCCCGGCGCGCTGTGCCGCGACCCTGCTCGCCACCGCCGCCATGGTCGTCATCGCCGTCATCGTCGCGCCGGCGTCCGCGCCGGCCGCCATCACCGGCCACAGCATCGTCAGCAACTGCGGCGGCGAGGCCGGCAACTTCGTCACCATCACCTTCACCAGCGACGAGCCGGTCACCCTCGACGACGTCCGCTGGGACTTCACCGACTCGCCGGTCTGGTACGACGACACCGGCGTCAGCTTCTGTCCCACCATCAACGACGGCCTGACCTCCGCGGTGCACTACCTGGTGCCGCCCGGCGACCGCGCCCAGATCTTCGGCCTGACGTGCACGGGATTCGACAGCGGCGACGCCTACCAGCACGGCTGCGACCTGGATCGCGGCAGCGGCGGCACGCCCTTCACCGACGACTTCCTCGACGGCACCGTCACCTGCACCTTCAGCGACGGCACCGTCCTCGTGGGCGTCTTCGACCAGGAGTACGACGCGCCCAACGGCGCCCGCGCCGACCTGGCCGAGCCCATGCCCGACCTCGAGTTCCACGACCGCCCCGGCTGGTACGCGCCGGTGGTGCCGCGGCCCGACGCCACGGCGTCGTGGACCAGCGTCCCGGCGCCATCCGAGCTGGTGGGCGATGCGGCCCAGACCTGGTTCAGCGCCTGCTGCTACAACGCCGGCGACCAGACCGCCCCGCCCTCGCAGATGATCCTGCAGCTGGACGACCTCACCGTCTGCAGCCACAACCTGTGGACCATCGCCCCGGGGTCGTACAACGGCTGGACCGACGACGGCCCCCACACCGTCCGCGGCGGCCGCCACACCGTGGTGGCCATCGCCGACGCCGGCGGCGTGATCGAGGAGTCCGACGAGAGCGACAACGTCCACGCCCGGCAATGGATCTGGGCGCCGCCGGTGCTGACCATGGGACAGACCGTCACGCGCGCCGCACCGCCGGCGCGGGAGGCGGGCTTCCAGCACCTGGGGCCCTTCGCGTTCTACAACTGCGACGGCGTGCGCATCGCGCCCAGCGCGTCGGACCGCTGGAACGTGGTGTGGATGGTGCCGCAGGGCGACCCGGCGCCGGACTACGCCCTGCGCCTGCACCAGGTGTCGACCAGCCCCACGGCGGGCTTCCAGTCCTTCCTGGCCTCCACCCAGGAGGAGCCCGGCCTGGACGCGCTGATCGTCAACGCGGCCAACCTCAGCGCGCTGTACCACGACGTGGGCGTCCTGAACACCGATGGTGGTGCGGCGTCCGAGGACTACCGTCTGCAGCACCTGGGGGTGAGCCCCTATCCCTTCGATTTCGGCATCTTCCCGCAGTCGCCCTACTTCGTCTCCCGGGTGGGCGCCTTCGACTTCTCCGTGGGCAGCGGCGACCTGGGCGCGGCGAGCCTGGTGGCGGTGACCGACCCCGACCATGGCCCCGTGAAGATCGGCTGGCTGGGCCCCACGTTCAACGGCGGCACCCTGGCCGACGTCCAGGGCGTGCGCAGCACCGGCACCCGCGGCTGGGCCATCTGCAACCTGGACCTGACGCAGACCGGCCACCACGGCGCCTTCATCTGGGGCGACCCGGACGCGCACCCCGGCAGCCTGGCCGTGCGCGTGGGCCTGTTCCAGGCGCGGGCGGACCTGTACCCCTCCACGCTGTTCGGCTGGTACGCGCCCATCGTGCCGCGGCCCGACGACGACGCCGTGCTCTTCGGCTGCGGCCTGCCCGACACGCTGCACGGCGGCGGCCCGTTCACCTTCCTCAACACGGCCGCGGTCAACGGCGGCAGCGCCGACGCGGACACCGTGTCCTTCGCGCTGAAGCTCGACGGCTGGGGCCTCGTGGGCTACCGCAGCTTCTCGCCGCTGCCACCGGGCAACCCCCGCGTGCTGCTGAACCTCGTCAACGGCATCACCGACCAGCCCTGGACCATCCCCGGCGGTCGCCACACGCTGAGCGTGGAGGTGGACTACCTCGAGGACGTGGCCGAGCTGCTGGAACTCAACAACCTGGACGGCCGGCAGTACTGCTGGTCGCCGCGCGTGCTGGGCGTGGGCGAGGTGCTCGCCCGCACCGACCTGCCGGCGCGCGAGGGCGGTCACGAGGAGTGCGCGCCCGGCGTGACGCTCTACCCCAACTGCGACGGCCTGCGCCTGCAGCATGCGGACATGGGCACCATGGGCCGGTGGCGGGGCGCGGCGGTGGTGCCCGACCTCGCGTCCCAGGACGTGGACGTGGAGCTGCACGAACCGCTGATCGGCGCGGTGGAGGGCTTCGGCCCGCACCGCCTGGCCGAGAGCACGTCCGGCCCGGGCGAGGTGGACTTCGTCCTGGTCCACTACCCGGTGGCCGACCCCACCGACCTCGACGTCGGCGTGATCGACGCCGGCGCGTCGGGTGCCGGAGGCGCCGATTACACGATCCAGGACGTCGTCTCGGCGTACCTGGGCCACCCCGGGCTCGGCCCGGTGGGCCCGTTCACGCTGCCGGCGGGGCGCATGGTGCAGCTCTTCGAGCTGGACCTGCCCGCCGGACCCATGGTGATCCGCCTGGACGACCTCGGCGCCGGCATCCCGCTGGGCCTGGCCATGTACCGCGGCGACCAGCCGTATCGCGGCAAGCACGACACCCTGCCGGGCGGCTACGACGTGGCCGGGAGCCTGGGCGAGTCGGCCGCCATCGCGGTGGACGTGCCGGCGGCGGGTTCGTACGCCCTGGCGGTGTGGAAGTGCACCAGCGGCGGGCTCGACGTGGAGCTGCCCTACCGGTTGTGGGTGACGCCGGGGGCGACGGGCGTGGAGGACGGTCCGGGCGATGGTACCGGCGACGACTCCGGCAGCTGGCCGGGTGACCCCGCCGGCGACGTCCCGCTGGCCACCCGCCTGCTCGGCGCCGCGCCCAATCCCTGCAATCCCCGGGCCGTGATCGCCTTCGAGCTGGCCGAGCCGGGCCCCTGCGACCTGTCCATCCACGACGTCTCGGGCCGCCGCGTCCGCCACCTGGTCGACCGCGAGCTGCCAGCCGGCCGCCACGAGGCGGTCTTCGACGGCCGCGACCGATCCGGCCGCGCCCTGCCCAGCGGCATCTACCTGATCCGCCTGCGCGCGGGCGAGGTGCGCGAGCTGCGAAAGCTGACGCTGGTCCGGTGAGCGGTCGGGGAGGGCGAGCGAGTCGCCTGCGAGGGCGGGCGAGTGCCCCGCGAGGGCGGCTGGCGTCACGGACGCCGCCCTGAACGAAGTGTCCAGGACTGGCGCACAGTTCGTTCAGCTCTGCGGAGCGGGCCGGGGCTGCGGGTGGTCCGCACGCCCCCGAGGCCCCAGGGCTCCCGAGTCCCCCATGGCTCCCGAGGCCGCGATGCCCCAGACCGCGAGGCCCCATGGCCCCAAAGGCCCCGAGGCCCAGAGGCGCCAAGGCTCCGAGGCCCCGAGGCCCCGAGGCGCCTGGTGCCCCCTTCCCTTGCCATGGATCAGGGGCACAAATAAAAGACAAAAACGTCAATAGTGATCCAGGTGGCTGGATGATTCTTGGCGTGAA
>JAASSM010000301.1 GCA_021767885.1 bacterium
TAGCTGGTCAGGCTGACCGGCGCGGCCGGCAGGCCGGTGTCCTCGACGCCCACCACGATGTACGCGGTGTTCTTGGGGTCGAAGTTGGACCAGCCGGCGGTCCACTGCTGATCCATGGGGGTGTCCGGCACGAACGCGCCCCGGTAGTTGGCGGTGGTGTCGAAGCTGTAGCGGCCGGCCTCGTCCGCCAGGTAGGGGTCGCTGAAGTCCGCGGGCGTGTCCAGCTCGCTGAACAGCAGGGGCTGGGGCTGCGGATCGTTGAGGTCGTCCATGTTGGTCATGCCCACGGTGCTGGGCATGCGCGGGTCGCCGCCGTCGTTGCCGTACGCCGGCGTCTCGAACCAGTCCTGAACCTCCGCCCAGCGGCCGGTGTCGTGCTCGCCCATGAAGGTGATGCTGGTGTTGCGGATGCGCAGCAGGTCGTCCTGGGCGGCCTGGATGGAGCCGTCGCGGATGGACAGGCCGTCGACGTAACCCATGAGCACCGAGTTGAACACGGAGCTGCGCGTGTTCTCCCGGAAGACCACGATGTCGGCGTGGGTGTTGCCGTCGGGCAGGTTGCCCACCAGGGCGTCGGTGCGCTCGGGGCCCACCATGGTGATGTTGCTGTAGACGGGCTGGGAGAAGGGCTCGGCCTCGTCGCGGCTATCGTTCTCCAGGCCGTTGGAGGAACCGGCGGCGTCGAACTGCTCGGGATCCTTCAGGCCGAACAGGAACTGCAGACGGCCACGGTAGCCGGTGTCCACGTCGAAGTCGTCGTCCAGACCGCCGAAGGCGATGAGGTGATGCGCGTCGACCGTGCCGCCGAACCACTCGAAGCTGTCGTCGTTGGCGTAGCTGACCTGCACGTGGTGCAGCTCGGTACCGGCGCCCACGCCACCCATGGTCAGGCCGTTGATCTCGTTGCCCTCCTCGAACCGGTAGCCCGGGAACTCGATGCGGGTGTAGACGATCCGGCCGGAGCTGTCGAAGACGTCATCGCCGCCGAACTGGCCCTCGATGATGCCGCCCTCGATGTTGGTGCTGTCGGGATCGCGGTTGATGGGAGCGTTGCCCAGGATCACGATGCCGCCCCAGTCGCCCGTGGCGCGGTTGCCCGGAGCCCGCGAGGAGGTGAAGACCACGGGCGCGTCCGCGGTGCCCTCGCTGAAGATCTGGGCGTCGCGCTTGATGACGATGGTGCCGGCGGGCTCGCCCAGGATGAGCGTCCCGGCCGGGATGGTCAGGCTGGCGCCCGCCTCGAAGTACACCTGGCCACGCAGGGTGTACAGGGTGTCCGCGCTCAGGACGCGGTCGCTGTTGAAGTAGTAGGCCTGCAGGTCGGGGCCGTCCTCGGGGCCGATGGTGGCGGTCCCCAGGAACGTCCGACCGTCGCGGACGATGTCCGCGTGAGCCAGGCCCGCGACCAGCAGGCTGAGGCTCAGGATCAGTAGCATCGTCTTCTTCATGAAGAGACTCCTCCGCAGATTGGAACCGTGATCGCCGCGGGCCCCGCGGGCACCGCGCACGACCGTGACCTTTTCTCCGAACGCGCCGCAGCGTTGGCGTTTCCCGGTGTCAAGTGATCGGAACCCCGCAGGGTGGGAAGGACGCACACGGATCTCCGCCGTCGGCTAGCCTGGAAAAGGCCGTGCCCCCGGGCGGTCGCACCGCGGCGGGGACCTGGCCGGCTGGAAGACCTTCCAGCACGAACACCGGCATGGTAGCGGCGCCGTGTTCAGGCCAGGCACAGGTGCCGTGAAACTTTGATGAGCGTCCTAGAACTTGACCGAAAGAGAGGCCGAGACCGAGGCGCCGGAGGTGCGCGTCCCGTACGTCTTGACGGGCAGCTGCTCCTCGTTGATGGTCTCGTCCACGTGGTAGACCAGTTCCCGGGGCTCGCCGAGGATGTTCCGGGCGGTGACCTTGAGCGTGGTCCGCTGCCCGAGCTCCTGGGTCACCGCGGCGTCCAGCAGGTTGCGCGGCTCCTCGTAGATGTTCTCCTCGGGCAGGAATTCCGGCGCCACCTTGTTCAGGCGTCGGCCCACCCGGTTGAAGAGCACGGTGGCCGAGGTGCCGGCGGCGAGATCCTCCCACTTCAGGCTCAGGTTCACCAGCCACGGCGCCTGCCCCTGCAACGGACGGGTGATCTCCCGGAAGCGGGCCGACTCGCCCTCCGCGTCGGGATTGGCCAGCACGCGCGAGTCCACCTCGGACCACACCCGGGTGTAGTTGCCCTGCAGCGTGAAGTCCCGGAGCGACTCGCCGATGACGTCCAGCCGCGTCCGCAGTTCCAGCTCGAAGCCGTAGTTCTCGCCGTCGCCGTTGAACCAGCTGACGCGATCGAGGTAGTTGGCCTGGGAGGTCAGGCTGGTCTCGATGGCGTCGGTGAGCTTCTTGTAGAACAGGCTCACCGCGAAGACCTCCCCGTAGCTGGGGAAGTACTCCAGGCGCAGGTCGTAGTTGTCGATGCTGGCCACCTGCAGCGAGTCGTTGCCCGCCACCTCCCAGTCGTTCTTGAAATCGCTGGTCTGCACGCGGGCGATCTCGCGGATCTCCGGGTAATTCACCGACTGGTAGAAGGCGAGCCGGACGTTGGTCTTCTCGTCGTACTCGTAGGTCAGGTTCACCGACGGCAGCACGCTGGTGTCGCGGGCGCTGGAGGGCTTGTAGACGTTCTCGAACTTGTCGAAGGCGTCCACGGCGAGCTGCTGGTTCTCCAGCCGCGCACCGCCAGCGAGGCGGAACTCCTCCTGCCAGAGCGTCACGGGCAGGTCCACCATGGCGTAGTAGGCGTTCATCACCTGGGTGGCCCCGTAGGCCCCCTCGAACTGGTCCTGATAGCGCAGCGTGAAGAGCGTCTGCTTGAAGTGCTCGGGGGCGAAGATCTGGTCCGGCGGCAGGAAGACCAGGCCGCCGAGGGGATCCTGCGGGCTGAGGCCCTCCATGGTGTAGGGGCTGTTCTGGAGCCCGCGCTCGCGCTCGCTCAGGGCGATGCCGGCGGACAGCCGGGTGGGCCGGTCCACGTCGCCCACCGTCCAGTCCAGGCTGGCATCCACGCCCCGACGGTACTCCGTCACCTCCAGCCAGTGGCGGCGGCTGGAGCGCAGGCGCACGCGGGCGGCATCCAGGTTGTACTCGATGAATCGCAGATCCGGCTCCTTGGCGCGGTTCTGGTTGTAGAAGAGGCGCCAGTTCAGCTCGAGGTCGCCGCCGAGGGGCAGGCCGTGGCGGCCGGAGAGGCTGCTGGTCAGCTGGTCCTTCTCCTCCCATTCCAGCACGTGGCGGTAGGATTCCAGGTTCTGCGCCCCCTTGTAGGCGCGCAGGAACGACTCCTCGGTGTTCCGCCCGTAGAGGTTCTTGAAGCTGAGGGTCTGGCGCTCGGCCAGCTCGAGGTTCAGGTTCAGGAGCGCCCCCAGGTTGATCTCGGTGAGGTAGTCGGTGGAGTCGAAGTACTCCTGGGGGTTGAGAGCCTTGGACTCGTTGGTGATGCTGCCCTTGCGCCGGTAGGAGACGCTGGTGACCACGCCCAGCTTGCGGCCCAGCGGCGCGAAGCGATTGCCGTGCGAGACCGCCAGCGACAGCGGCACCGGCGTGGTGGCCTGCTCCACGCCCCAGCGGTTCTCCAGCGATCGTGCCACGTGATCGGGATAGGGGATGGAATCGTCCGGCCGGGGTCCGGCGTCGACCAGCGGCGCGGGGCGATCGCGGTGGCCCCCGTCGATCCCCAGCCAGTCGGTGTCGCCCCCGGACGCATCGCGGTAGAAATCGTTCCCGGCCGCGTCCATCTCCCCGCCCGAGGAGACGCTCACCCGGGTGGTGGGCCGCTCGGGGAACTCCACGGTGTTGACCTTGACGTAGCCACCGGTGAAGTCGCCCGGCATGTCCGGCAGCGCGGTCTTGAGGACCTGCAGGCTGGAGAGCAGGTTGGCCGGGATCATCTCGAAGTTGAAGCTCTTGCGATCGAGATCCGGATCCACGGAGGTGGCCACCGCGCCATCGACCACGGTGACGTTGTAGCGGTCGGGCATGCCGCGGACGTTGACGTAGCCGCCGCTGTCGACCATCAGGCCGGTCACGCGCTTGAGGGCA
>JAASSM010000302.1 GCA_021767885.1 bacterium
GAGACCACGACCAGCACCAGCAGGACGCCGGCGAGCAGCAGCAGGTTCTTGCGCTTGAGCATCGTGACCTCCTCTCAGGCGCCGGCGCGCAGCCGGCGCTGGTACCGTCGGGCCTCGCGGCGACGCTGCGCCGTGCGCAGGATGCCGAGGACCACGAACACCGCGGGCATCAGGACCACCACGAACACCTGCCAGAACACCTTCTCGCCGGCCGGGACGGGCCGGATGGTGCGCTGGGTGAGCTGCTTGCTGCGGATGGTCAGCAGCTCCTTGCTGCCGGCGAGGTAATCCACGCCGTTGAGCAGCAACAGGGCGTTCTGGGCGGCCTGCATGACGTTGTCGTCGAACATCTTGGCGCAGCCGACCACCAGCAGCTCGGCGGGGGCCGGCGCCAGCGGCGTGAACGCCGTGGGCCCGGCGGGGTCGGTGTCGGCGCCGTCGGCCGCGGCGGTGTCGGCGTCGGGCCAGGCCGGGGGCTCCTCGCCGGCGAAGGCGTCGGGAAACGCTCCCCGCACCAGCACCGCCAGAGGATGGGGGCCGGTCATCTCCTTGCCCTCGGGGTCGATCTGCGTGGCCGAGAGCATGCCGCCGCCGAAGTCGGCGAGCCAGGAGCGGTCGCTGGAGGTCATGAGCGTCTCGGCCTCGAGGCCGTGCTCGGCGAGCACCGCGGCATCGGTCTGCACCGGCGTGCCCCAGAGGTAGAGGAGCTGGCCGATGTGGTTGGTGACCGGCTGGTCCTGGTTCACCTGATCCTGGGTGATGCGGATCTGCACCGGGGCGTCCACCGGCTCGCGCACCTGCATGCGCATGCCGCCCAGGTTGACCTCGCGCGGCAGCTCGAGCATCTGGCTGTTCTGGTCCAGCAGGTGGTCGCGGACCACGGTCAGGCCCAGGCCCGAGAGCATGGCGTCCAGCCCGGACTCGATGGGATTGCCGGAGATGGTCCAGCCGCCGCGCTGGGCCGGCTGGTAGGAGTACTCGTGGGCCTGGATGGCCATGAGCACCGGCAGGCCGTTGCTCAGGGCGCGGTTGATCTCCCACGCCTGGCGCGGCGCCAGCTCGCGGGGGGCGAGGACCACCAGGGCGTCGGCGTCGTCGGGGATGGGATCGTCCTCGGTGAGCTGGATCTGCTGCACCGTGTAGTGCTCCTGCTGGAGCAGCTGCCGCACCATGCCGAACTGCTCCTGCGGCTCCGGCGGCTGCATGCCCTGCTGCAGGTACATGGCGGCCAGCTGGGGGTCCACCTCCCGCTTCGGGGCGTAGAGGGCCACCCTGGGGTCGCGCTCACGGGTCAGCCGGTGCACCGGTCCCACCACCAGGGTCTCGAGGTTGGCCAGGCTCTGGGGCAGGACGCGGGGGACAACCTCCTCGGGGCGGTCCTTGTAGGCGATGGTCAGCGCGCTCCAGATGAGCTTCAGGCCGATCTCGTCCTTGTCCACGGACTGCACCTGGAAGGGCTGGATGCCCTTCTGGGCCAGCTCCTGCTGCATGTCCTCGTCGTCCTGGGGGTTGTGCACGGAGAACTCGAGCTTGCCGCCGGAGACCGCCTCGTAGTTGCGGAGCTGCTCGGTGATGCGGCGCTCGAGGTCCTTGAGCTCGGTGGGCATGCGGTCCTCGGGGGTGATGTACAGGCGCACCTGCACCGGCACCTGCAGCTCCTCGAGAATGGTCACCGCCGCCGGGGACATGGTGAACAGCTTGTCCTCGGTCATGTCCACCCTGGCGCCGCGGATGTCGCTGACGACGGCCACGAGGAAGACCGCGATGGCGGCCAGCAGCACGGTGGCCACGGCGAAGGTCAGCCGGAAGTTCCGTCGCTTGTCGCTCATCAGTACTTCCTCCCTTCCAGCCAGAGCGCGTTGAGCACCAGGAAGAGGGTCGACAGCGCCAGGAAGTAGACCAGATCACCGAGGGCGATGACGCCCTGGGTCATGGGCTCGAAGTGGGAGGTCATGCCCAGGTACTGCTGCAGCAGGCTGCCCAGGCCGTCGATCCAGCCGTCGACCACCGCCGCGGCGAAGGTCTGGCCCAGCAGCCACATGATCACGCAGGCCATCACGCCGAGGATGAAGGCGGAGATCTGGTCCCGCATCAGGCCGCTGGTGAAGATGCCCACGCTCAGGTAGACCGCACCCATGAGCAGCGTGCCCAGGTAGCCGCTGACCATCACCCCGTTGTCGGGGTTGCCCAGGACGTTGAGCATGATGGGGATGGGCAGCGAGCCGGCCAGGGTGACGGCGAAGAACGCCAGGGCGGCCAGGTACTTGCCGAGCATCACCTGGTGCGGCTGCATGGGCAGGGTCATCAGCAGCTCGAAGGTGCCCTGGCGCCGGTCCTCCGCCCACAGCCGCATGCTCACGGCCGGGATGAAGAACACCAGCAGCAGCGGCAGCGTGCCGAAGTAGCCCTGCATGCTGGCCTGCCCCACGAGGAAGAAGTTCAGCATGAACAGCAGGCTGGTCAGCAGCAGGAAGACGATGATGAAGATGTAGGCGATGGGGCTGTTGAAGTAGCTGGCGAACTCGCGCCGGAAGATCACGCCGATGCTGCGCATGTCAGGCGACCTCCCGCCTCGCGCCGCTGGCGCGGGTCAGGGCGATGAAGGTGTCCTCGAGGGTGTAGCGGGACTCGTGCAGCTCGGCCAGCGCCCAGCCACGGGCCCCGGCCAGCTCGGCCACCGCGCCCACCAAGTCGTGCTGGAACGGCGCGCGCAGCTCGAAGCGGCTGATGGCGGTGTCGGGCCCGTCGAGGGCGCGCAGCTCGCGCAGCTGGGCCAGCTCGCGCAGCGCGGGCTCCACCTCGGCGGCCGGACGGCGCACGCTCACGAAGACGCGGTTGTCGCCCATGGCCCGCTCGGTGAGCTCGCCGATCAGCCCGTCGGCCACCACCTGGCCCTCGTTGATGATCACCACGCGATCGGTGACCGGTCCGACCTCCTGCAGGATGTGCGTGGAGAAGATGACCGTCTTCTCGCCGGCCAGCCGGGCGATGAGCTGACGGATCTCGATGATCTGCAGGGGATCGAGGCCGCTGGTGGGCTCGTCGAGGATGAGGATGTCGGGGTCGTGGATCAGGGCCTGGGCGAGGCCGGTGCGCTGGCGGTAGCCCTTGGACAGCTCGCCGATGCGCTTCTTCAGCTCGCCCTGCAGGCCGCAGGCCTCCACGCAGTAGTCGAAGCGCTGTCCGAGTCGGGATCCGTCCAGGCCACGGGCGCGGCCCACGAACTCGAGGTACTCGTCCACGTTCATGTCGTGGTACAGGGGCACGTTCTCCGGCAGGTAGCCGATCCGGCCGCGGACGGCCAGGGGTTGCTCCAGGACGTCGACACCACCGACGGTCACCCGGCCGGAGTCCGGCGCGAGGAACGTGGTGATGATCTTCATGGTGGTGCTCTTGCCGGCGCCGTTGGGGCCGAGGAAGCCGAGGATCCTGCCTTGCTCGACCTGGAACGACACGCGGTCCAGCGCCACCGTGGTCCCGAAGCGCTTCGTGACGTCGCGCACTTCGATCATCGGCGAAGCTCTCCTTGGGGTCTGTGGTCCGAGGGCAATCACGGAAAAAGACCGATTCCGGATAGCTGGCGCTCCGGATCCGGCCGCATAACATAGGGTCAGCGGCCAATGTACAGCAACCGGCCGCGAGGGTTCCCGGTTTTCCGTTCCGGGCTCCGGTGCGCCGATGGTCCCCGACGAGGAGCGACGCGATGACCCCTGGCCCGCCGCCGCGACGATCCGGGCCGCAGGCCCAGCTCCACGAGTACACGCTGCCCGGCGGCTGGGAGGTCCTGGCCGGCCGCAGCGACCGCGACAACGAGCTGCTCAGCCTCAAGCTCGCCCGGCCCAACGACTGGTGGTTCCACGTCAAGGGGATGCCCGGCAGCCACGTGATCCTGCGGGTGCCGGCCGGGCAGGAGCCCGATCGTGAGACCGTCCGCGCCGCGGCCGCCGTGGCGGCCTGGCACTGCAAGAAGCGGGATGCGCGCCAGGTGGCGGTCACCGCCACGCGGGCGCGGTACGTCTCCAGGGCGCGCGGGGCGCCGCCCGGGACGGTCCAGGTGCGGCGGGAGA
>JAASSM010000303.1 GCA_021767885.1 bacterium
GCTGCGGCGTGGGCCGGCTGCTCGGGCCGCTGAGCGCGCGCTTCGCCCGGGTGGTGGGGGTGGACGTGGCGCCGGCCATGCTGCGCGTCGCGCGCGAGGACGTGGTGGCCCATGCGGTGGCGCGCGGTGCGGTGGAGCTGCGCGAGGGCAGCGCCGAGCGGCCCGGCGTCCTGCGGCCGGACGACCGCTTCGCCTTCATCCACACCGCGCTGGTCCTGCAGCACCTGCCGGTGCGCCGCGGGCTCGCCGTGCTGGCGCGGCTGCTGGCGCACCTGGCGCCCGGCGGCGTGGCGGTGATCCAGGCGCCGTACCGCCCGCGTCGGCGCGTGCGCTACCTGCTCAACCAGGTGCGGGCCTCGCACCAGCTCCTGTTCGACCTCTCCCGCATCCTCGTGGGTCAGCGCCACCGGGTGGGCGAGCCGGTGATGCAGATGAAGGCCTACCCGCCGGCGGCGGTGCAGCGGGTGGCCGCCGCCGCCGGCGTGGTCGTGCACTGGGTGGAGCTGGACCGCGATCCCTTCGACTACCTCGACCTGGCGGTCTGGTACCTGGGCCGCCCGCGGTGAGTCCCCGCCATGGCGCGGCGCCCGCCCGGCAAACCGATGGCCGGGCGGCGGAAGATCTTGCCCCATCTCCGCGCGGCCCGGCCGCGTCGGCGACCATGAATCCCGCGACCCGGTGATTCGACCGCCTCGCCATCGCGTTCCACGCCCCGGCACGTGTGCGGGAAATCCTCATGGCCGCGCGCCGATCCGGATTCCGGACGAAAGACACCCGCCAGCACCGGTTTGAGGCGCTGCCACGCGGCACGATGCAGATGGTCGTTCACGGCTCGGGCCTTGCTGCCCGCCGGCCGACGGCGGCGAGCCGGCGCCAGCAGGCGCGGCCGTCGCGTGCATCGCATCCGAGCCTGGAGGAGAACCGTGAGACGACGCGCCTTCCTGTTGCCCGGTCTGCTGCTGGCAGCCTGGGCCGCTGCGCTCACCGGATGCTGGGACGACACCGTGAACGTCGAGTTCGAGGACCCGCCCGTCACCGCCACGGTGGCCGGCCGCGTCCTCGCCTGGGAGGACGGCACGCCCGTTCCCGACGCGGTGATCACCATCCCGGCCTCCGGTCGTCGCGACACCACCGGGGCCGACGGCGGCTTCCAGTTCACCGGCATCGCCCCGGGGACCTACCAGGCGAACATCGCCTCACCGGGCCGCCTGGGATTGACCACCGAGCTCGCCGTGCCCGGTGCGGGTAAGGTCGACCGCGACCACTGGCACCTGGACGTGGCCATCCCCGCACGCAGCCGCGACGTGGCGTTCACCGTCCGCGATGCCGGGAGCGGGGCGCCGCTGGAGGGTGTGGCGGTGACGCTGCAGGATCTCGATCTGGGCGGCGAGATCGGTACGGTGTCCATCACCGCCGGCCAGGACGGCCTGGCGGGGGTCACCGCGGCCGGTGGCGAGGTGGTCCTCACCGGTCTGCCGGCCTGCGAGGTCGAGGTCGCGGTGGCCGCGGCCGACCTCGATGGCGACGGCCTGCCCGACCGCGCCGGGCGCCTGCTGACACTGGACCTGCGGGATGCGGCCGCGCCCCAGCAGGTGGATCTGCTGGCGGCCGACGCCCCGCAGAGCCCACAGCTGATCGCCAGCCCCCTGGCCGACGAGTACGGCGAGGCGCCCCTGGTGACCGCCCCCACCCTGGTCTTCGAGTTCGACCAGCCCATGAACACCGACCCGCTGGCCACGGTGGTGGAGCTGATCCGGGCCAAGGACCGGGGCCGTCCGCGCGACCGCCTGCTCACTGCCTGGCCCACGCCCACCCGCCTGGAGGTCACCACCACTGATCCGCAGGACGAGGTGATCATGGTCGGGGTCCTGGCCTACGCCGAGACGGGATACGGCGCGGTGACGGCCGGTTTCGTGGACTGGCGGACCACCGGCGAGGACGACGACGCGCCGCCCTGCGCCGACGTGGTGGACGACCTCGCCCTGTCCGGCGAGGCCGGCAACCTGGACTTCGACAGCACCAGGTTCGAGCTGGCCTGGAACGCCCTGCCCGAGGCCACCGGCTACGCCGTCTACGCCCGGGACGACCACGCGCAGACCGACTGGGTCCTGGTGACCGAGATGGTCAGCGACTGGGATGCCGGCACCATGGTCGGCCCGGTGGTGCTGCCGCCCATGTTCGACCGGGATCCCGATGACGGCATCCAGACGCCGCTGGCCGGCACCACCGTGGAGCTGAGCGTGGTCCCGCTCAACGCGGCGGACCCCGGGCCCGGAGCGCCCCACGCCGTGCTCGCCGTGGGCGACGGCGTCGCGCCGGACCTGGTGGGCGTCAGCGCCGCCGGCGAGCTGGTCAACGAGGGGGATGCGCCCACCACCGTCGAGGTGGTGGTCACCTTCTCCGAGTTCCTGGACTCGGCCACGCCCGCACCCACGCTGACGGTCGAGGAGGCCGGGGGCGATCCCGCCTTCGCCCTCGATCCCGCCGCGGCCACATGGTCGTGGTCGGCGTCGCGCCGCAGCGGCCGCTTCCAGTGTCCGCTGCCCGCGGGGGCCGACGCCACCGGCGACATCGTCCGGGTGACCGTCGCCTCGCTGACCGATCTCTCCGGCAACACCACGTCCGGTCCGGTGACCTCCGAGCCGCTCACCCTGGTCGGCGGCTACCGGTTCGACTTCGAGAGCGGCCCCCAGGGCTGGACCGTGGAGACCGGCAGCGGCACGGCCTGGGAGCTGGGTACGCCGAGTTCCGGGCCCGGCGGCGCTCACTCCGGCGCCAACTGCTGGGGCACGAACCTGGCCGGCGACTACCAGAACAGCACCCGCACGTCCCTGATCTCTCCGCCGCTGGACCTCGCCATGGCGGCACCGAGGCTCCAGTTCCAGGGATGGTTCGATCAGGAGAACTGCTGCGATCGGACCTACCTCGAGATCGACGCCGGCGGTGGCTGGGTCCTCGTGACCACCTACGTCGGCACCATGACGCCCTGGACGGCCTACACCGCGGACCTGTCCGCCTATCAGGGCCAGACGGTGCAGCTGCGGCTGCGCTTCGAGTCCGATTACTCGGTCATCGAACCGGGCGCCTTCATCGACGACATCGAGATCCAGACGGCCCCGTGACCCGCGTTCGCCCGCGAGGGCGGAGAGGAGATGTTGACATGCTTCGCAACCACACCCGGGCGCTGCGGCCCCTGGTCCTGATCGCGCTGGCGGCGCTGCTGCCCCTGGCGGCGTGCTTCGAGAACTCCCACGACGTCACCGTGCCCGCGCCGGTGACCGAGGCCACCCTCGGCGGCCGCGTGCTCTCCTGGCCGGACGCCGCGCCGGTATCCGGCGCCAGCGTCGAGATGGTGCAGACCGATCTGATGGCCACCACCGACGCCGACGGCTACTTCACCGTGGAGGGGCTGCGCCCCGGCAGCTACCAGTACGTGGTCCGCGCCGACAGCCTGCTGGCCACCCGCGGCCTCGCCGTCATCGACGACGGCCGCAAGGCCGAGGACCTGCACGTCCACCAGAACGTGTACCTCATGCAGCCGGACGGCGCGGTCACCGTCTCGGTGGTGGACCACCTCTCCGGCGATCCCCTCGCGGGCGTCGAGGTCCACCTGATCGGCTGCGACTATCCCGAGGACGCCCGCTTCCAGGAACTGGACGACCCTCGCCACACCTGCCTGGCGGTCACCGACGACGCTGGCCTCGCCGCGCTCACCGGCCTGCCCCTCGGCGACCTCACGCTCGAGGTCGCCAGCTGCGATACCGACGGCGACGGCGAGGCGGACCTCGGCGCGCGCACCCTCGCGCTGACCACCCTGCCAGGCGTGGTCCACCAGGCGACCGCGGTGCTCGAGCCGGCGGTGCCGGACCAGCCGGTGGGCGTGCTCACCAGCAACCTGCCGCCGGACGGCGGGTCCATCCTGGCCCGATCGCTCTACTGCGTGTTCACCGAGGACATGGATACCGCGCCCATGGCCTGGACGGCCACCCTGCGGCGCACCGATCCCGACCAGGCGATCCCCGACGGCGTGACCCTCGACGGCGTGTGGACCTCGAACCGCC
>JAASSM010000304.1 GCA_021767885.1 bacterium
CAAGAGACGATCCTGCCGCCAGCCGCCGGACCCGCCGCAGGTCCGCCTCCGCACCGGACCAGTGGCCCCGCAGCTGGGCGGTGACTCCGCGCAGCAGCAGCAGCGCGGGTCGCGTCCGCACGGCGTTCTCGGGCACCAGCTCCAGGGCATGGGCCAGCGTCTCCGGCCGGCGGCTCATGAGCAGGTCTTGCAGCTGGCGCGCCGCCAGATCCGCGGCCGCGTCGTGATCGCCCGTGCGGACCAGGTCCAGCAGCGCGGCCTCCGGCTCCCCCGCGCGGGTCAACAGCGCCGCCGCGCGCCGCATGGTCCGGCGCTGCACCGCCGGCGGCAGCTCGCGGCGCGAGCGCTCCCGCAGGCTGCGTTCCAGCAGATTGTGGTAACGCCAGTGGCCATCGCCCACCGCGGCCACGGGCAGGCCGGTGTCCTCGATCCGCGCGAGGACCGCCGCGCTGTCCCGCCGCCGCAGGAGCTGGTCGCACAGCGCGGGCGTCAGCTCGGCCAGCCAGGCGGTGCGCAGGAGGAAGTCCCGGGTCCGGTGGTCGAGGTCGTCCAGGATGTCGGCCACGAAGCGATCGAACCAGCTGCCGGGCGCGGTGATGCGCTCGAGCAAGCGGGCGTGGGCGTCCGGCGCGGACTGGCCCAGGGTGCGGTTGACGATCTCCAGGCCGGCGGGCCAGCCCTCGGTGAGATCGTGCACCTTCCCGGCGATGGGATCGCCCACGGCCCGCCCCAGCCGGTCGCAGAGCAGGGCGCGGCATTCCGGCGCCGTGAACGCGAGCTGAGCGGTGGTCAGGCTGGCCGCCTCGCCGCGGGTCTCGAGGTTCGCCTCCCGCAGCGAGACCCGCTCCCGCGAGAGGAGCACCAGCTGGCACGCCGGATCCAGGTACCGCAGCAGGCGGCCGAGGTAGCGGCGCGCCTCGGTGGCCCCGGCGATGGCCTGCAGGTCATCGAGGACCAGCAGCCGCCGGCGAGCCAGCGCCCCGACGATGCCCGCCAGCTGCTCGAGGGGCGGGCCGTCGGGCCGCGGCAGACCCAGGGCCGCCGCCAGGTGGGACGACAGCACCGACGGATCGCGGTCCAGCTCGTCCAGGCTGTACCACACCGCCGCCCGGCCGAGCGCACGGGCCCGCCGCGCGGCGAAGCTGGTCTTGCCCCACCCCGCCCCCGCCTCCACGCGCAGCACGCGGACGTGCGGCCAGGCGCGCCAGACGCCATCGACGCGCGGCCGCATCCGGTAGGTGGGCACCACCTCGGGCACGGTGAACTTGGCCTGGAACAGGGCAGCCGACATCTCGTCCCCGGCGGGTCGTGGCCGGGACGGGCGAGTGTCGCGGCATGGCGGCGGCGACGGCCCGGCGGCCGGAGTGCGGTCCATGCTACCGGCGATGAACACCTGGCGTCAATTGGCGGCTGCGGCCTGGTGGTCACGGTCGCGCGTCCGCGATCGGCGCTACCGGGACGGCGGAGAGCGTGGTAGCCTGCCAGGATTCCGGCCGGGAAGTCCGGTCCGTCATGACGACGATCATCCTGCGCATCTTGGTCTGGCTGCCGCTCGCCTCCATCCCGGCGTCCGCGTCCACCCCGGCGAGCCTCCAGCCCGGCCGCGAGCCCGAGGAGACGCGATGAGCGGCGACCACGAGACCGGGCACCAGATGGATCGGATCCGCGACGAGCTCGACCGCATCGAACGGCAGCAGCGGGTGCGCATCCTCTACGCCTGCGAGTCGGGCAGCCGGGCCTGGGGCTTCGCCTCGGCGGACAGCGACTGGGACGTGCGCTTCGTCTACCTGCGCCCGGCCGCCTGGTACCTGACCATCGCCGACCGGCGTGACGTCATCGAGGAGCCCATCGCCCGGGACCTCGACATCTCCGGCTGGGACCTGCCCAAGGCCCTCGGCCTGTTCCGCAAGTCCAACCCCCCGCTCCTGGAGTGGCTGCAATCGCCCACGGTGTACCGGGAGACGGGATCGCTGGCTGCCCGCCTGCGCGACCTGATGCCGGCCTACTACTCCCCCATCTCCTGCCTGTACCATTACCTGCACATGGCCCAGGGCAACCATCGGCAGTACCTGCAGGGCGACGAGGTCTGGGTGAAGAAGTACTTCTACGTCCTGCGGCCGGTGCTCGCCTGCCTGTGGATCGAGTCCGGCCGCGGCGTGGTGCCCACGGAGTTCGCCACCCTGGTCGAGGCGCTGGTTCCGGACGGCGAGCTGCGGGCGGCCATCGATCGACTGGTGGCCCGCAAGCTGGCCGGCGCGGAGCTGGACCGCGGCCCGCGGATCGCCGCCATCTCGGAGTTCCTGGACGAGCAGCTGACCCGGCTGTCGGGCGAGAACCAGCAGCCGCCGCAGACCCGGGATCCCGCGCCGCTGGATGCCCTGTTCCACGACCTGCTGCGCGAGACGTACGGCGACCGGATCGGCCAGCCGGCGTCTTGATCGCCAGCGGATCCCGATTCCGCGCTGGACATACATTGTATCACTATGTATAATGCGATCAGGTATCCGCCTGCGAGGTTCCGCATGACCCTCTCCAGGGAACTGATCGCCGCCTCCACCGTCCCGCTGGTGCTCTCCCTGCTCGCCGGCGAGGACGGCTACGGCTACGCCCTCATCAAGCGCATCCGCGAGCTGTCCGGCGACCGCATCGCCTGGTCCGATGGCATGCTCTACCCCGTCCTGCGACGACTCGAATCCCAGGGGCTGATCACCTCGTACTGGCGCGCCGCGGACACCGGCCGCCGGCGCCGGTACTACCGCATCGAGCCAGCTGGCCGTACCGAGCTGGCGCGGCTTCGCGAGCAGTGGGATCTGGTCGTCACGGTGTTCTCCCGCCTGCCGAAGGAGACCCCCTGATGTTCGCGCCCGAACCCGCCATCGCGGACTGGCGCCGCCGCCTCGCCGGCCGCGCCGACCTGGCCACCGACGACCTCGACGAGCTCGAGGACCACCTGCGCGAGGCCATGGCCGACCTCCAGGCTCGCGGCCTCGACACCGAGGAGGCGTTCCTGGTCGCCGCGCGCCGCCTCGGCGATGCCGACGCCCTGGGCGAGGCGCTCGGCGGCCCCGACCCGCGGCGGCGCCGCGGCCTGCGGTTCCGCTGGCTCGCGCTGGGTGGCGCCCTCGCCCTGGCGATGCTGGCGTTCTCCGCCCTGGTCGCCAGCCTGACGCCGTTCGGGACCGGGACCATCGACATGGCCGCGCCGGTCTTCACCTCCACCCGGATGGTCACGCTGATGCAGCAGCTGCTGGTGCTGGCCGTGGGCGGTCTGCTCGTCTGGCGTCTGCTCACCGGCGACCATGCCGCACGGCGCATCCAGGAGGGCGGCCTGGCCTGGGTGCTCCGCGTCCTGGCCGTGGTGGTCTGCGGCGGGACCCTGGCGTTCTTCCTGGTGGCGCTGGTGATGCGGACGATGGGCATGGTGCAGGGTGGCAGCGGCCTCCTGCATGCCCCGGCGGCCATGCACCTGGCCTTCTGGCTGCCGGTGGTGGCGTTGCTGATCCCACCGGTCCTGTTGCTGCTGCTGGTGTGGTGGCTGACCGGACGGCGCCGACGGACGCGCTGAGGCCGCAGCGGTACGCCCGGCCTCGCGCACCCGGCGGCGTGGTCCTATCCTTCTGCCATGCCCGAGACCTGCGCCCTCTGCGGCCGGCCCGCGCCGGACCTCACCGAGCACCACCTGATCCCACGCAGCGAGCATGCGCGGCTGCGGGGTCGTCCCGGTTTCGACCGGGAGGCCGCGCGGCAGCAGACGGTGACGCTCTGCGTGCCGTGTCACCGGACGGTGCACGCGGAGCTGTCGTCCCGGGAGCTGGCGGAGGGGTATCGCACGCTGGACGCGCTGCGGAAGCACCCGGGGATCGCGCGGTTCGTGGCGTTCGCGCGGCGGCAGGATCCGGGCAAGCGGATCGCGGTGCGCCGGCCGCGGAAGGGCTGAGCCCGCGGCCGGCGTCCGGTGGTGCCCGGCTACCGCACGAGGGTGAGCTTGGCCGTGGCCGTGCGGTGACCGGCCTGCAGGCGCGCGAGGTACATCCCGCTGCCCAGGCGGCGCGGTGTC
>JAASSM010000305.1 GCA_021767885.1 bacterium
ACGGGCGGCGGCGAGCCCGCCGCCATCGCTCCAGGGGGCATGGTTGTCGCGGATGATGCAGTCCTCCACGCGGACCGAATCTCCCGTGCAGAAGAGGCCAGCCCCATCTTGCCGGTAGTCGGAGAAGCGGCCGCCGGTGATGGTCAGGCCGCGCACGATCACCGGCGCGCCGGTGCTGGCGAGGGTCATGACGCGGCCCTGACCGGCGGCGTCGATGACCACCGGCTCATCCGCCGGGCCGCTGCCCATCACGGTCAGTCCGCGGTCCACGCGCAGGTCGTGCTCCTGATAGGTCCCCGGTGCGATGACGATGGTGTCGCCGGCGGCGGCCGATGCCAGGGCGCCGGCGATGGTCTCGTGGTCGCCCGGCACGCGCCAGGCGCGGGGCGACGGCGGATCGGTCGCCTCTGCCGGATCGGCCACCGGTCGCACGGGGCTCTGGTCCTCGCATCCCCAGAGAAGGGCCAGGACCGCCAGAGGCAGCAGCAGGCGGATGCACCGCATGGGGAAGAGCTCTCGGATACGGACAGTGGGACGGCGATCCGGCCGGCCCGATGATGGCTGTGATCGGCCTCTCCGCGGTGGTTCACCGGGAGGCCGAGGAGAGACTATCAGGGGATCGCCGGACCGGTCAAGCGGGCTCCGGGCCCGGGGCCGGCGGGGCATTTGTCCGCGCCGCGGCCGCGTCCTATCTTCGAGCCGCCCCGGCTCGCCCTCCTCCAGCCGAAAGGTGCCCTCGCATGCGCCTCTTCCGCCTGCTCCGCCTGCCCGTCCAGCTCCAGCGGCCACGCGCCGTGGTCGTCCCGGCGGCCATGCTCACGCTTCTGGCCACGCTGCTGGCCGCCGCCCCCGCGGTCGCCTGCACCAACCTGGTCTGCTCGCCGGGCGCCATGGCCGACGGCTCCACGGTGGTCACCTACACCTGCGACGGCGAGTTCCACCCCATCCTGCGCCGCATCCCCGCCGCCGAGCACGAGCCCGGCGCCATGCAGGAGATCCGGCACTGGACGGGCGAGGTCCTGGGCGAGGTGCCCTACCCGGAGCGGACCTGGGCGGTGGTCAACCTCATGAACGAGCATCAGGTCTCCATCGCCGAGACCACCACCGGCGGCCGCGAGGAGCTCATCGACCCCGACGGCATGCTGCACTACTGGCAGCTCATGCGCCTGGCGCTGCAGCGCTCGCGGACCGCACGGGAGTGCGTCGAGGTGATCGGCGAGCTGGTGGCCGCCCACGGCTACCGCAGCAGCGGCGAGTCCTTCTGCATCGGCGATCCCGAGGAGGCGTGGGTGATGGAGATCGTCGGGCGCGGACCCGGCGGCGGCGGCGCCTGGTGGGTGGCGCGCCGCGTGCCGGACGGCCACATCTCCGCCTTCGCCAACGGCGGCCGCATCGGCACCTTCCCCACCGACGATGCAGACAACTGCCTCTTCACCGCGGGCATGGCCGAGTTCGCCGCCGCCCGCGGCTGGTACGACCCCGCCAGCTGAAGGGGCCGCTGGCGCGAGGCGTTCCATCCCGCCGACGCGCAGAAGCTCCGCTACACCGCCACGCGCGTCTGGAGCCTCTACCGCCGCGCCGCCCCCTCGCGGGACTTCCCCGCCGATTTCCACCGCGGCGAGCCCGGCGCCGAGCCCTATCCCCTGTTCATCGAGCCGGACGCGAAGCTCACCCTCGCCGACGTGTTCGCCCTCATGCGCGATCACTACGAGGGCACCCCGTACGACATGACCCGCGGCCCGGACGCCGGCCCCTACGGCTACCCCGTGCGCCACCGCCCCATGGGCTTCGCCGTGAACGGCCAGCAGTACACCTGGGAGCGCCCCATCTCCACCCAGCAGACCGGCTTCTCCATGGTCTGCCAGTCCCGCGGCGATCTGCCCGATCCGGTGGGCGGCGTCACCTGGTACGGCCTGGACGACACCGACTTCACCTGCTACACGCCGCTCTACTGCGGCATCGACGCGCTGCCGGCGAGCTACACCGTCGGCAGCCTGCGCGCGTTCTCCTGGGACTCGGCCTGGTGGACGTTCAACTTCGTCTCCAACTTCGCCGGCCTCCGGTACGCCGACATGATCGCCGACATCCGCGCCGTGCAGCAGGACCTCGAGGGCCACGCCATGGCCGTGCTGCCGGCGGTGGACCGCACCGCCGCCGCCCTCTGGCGGGACGACCCCGCCCTGGCCCGCCGCTACCTCACCGACCACTCCGTGATGCAGGCCGAGCGCGTCACCGCGCGCTGGCGCGAGCTGGCCGAGGCGCTGGTCACCCGCTACAACGACGGTTACGTCAAGGACGCCGACGGCCGCCCCCGGGAGCAGGGGTATCCCGAGGGCTGGCTGCGCCGGGTGGTGGAGCAGCGGCCGCAGCAGTACCTGCTGCCGGAGGACGTGCGGATGGAGGAGCCCACGGACTACTGAGGTGGCCGGGTCACAGGCGCGGCAACAGCGCCGTCGCCAGGCTGAGGACCAGGAAGAAGCCGCACATGTCGGTCACGGTGGTGAGCGCCGGCCCGGCCACCAACGCCGGGTCCAGGCGCCACCGCCGGAACAGCAGGGGCAGCAGGCCGCCCAGGCTGACGGCGACCACGGTGTTGGCCGCCAGGGCCACGCCCACGATCAGGCCCAGCCACACGTTGCCCTGCCAGAGGTAGGCCAGGCCGCCGAGCAGCAGGCCCAGCACCAGCCCGTTGATCAGGCCCAGCGACGCCTCCTTGCCCAGCACCCGCAGCAGCTCGCCGGGGCGCACCAGGCCCAGGGTCAGCTCGCGGATGCTCACCGCCACCGCCTGGTTGCCCGAGCAACCGCTCATGTCGCTGATCATGGGCAGGAACACGGCCAGGGCGATGGCCGCCGCCAGGGTGTCCTGGTAGGCGGCGATGACGGTGGCGGCGATCACGTTGAGCACCACGTTGATGCTCAGCCAGGACAGCCGGCGCCCCGACCGCACGCGCAGCGGCATGGAGCGGTACTCCTCGCCGCCGACGATGCCGCTGAAGCCCAGGAACTGGCGCGTCACCCGCCGCGTGCTGGCCTCCTCCAGGGCCTCCTCCCGCACCACGCCCAGCAGGCGCCCGGCCCGGTCGACCACCGGCGCGGCCAGCAGGCCGTGCTGATCGAAGAACCGGCGCAGATCATCCAGCTGGCTGTCGACGGCCACGCGCCGCGGCCCGGGGATCATGGTCTGCGCGACGGCCGTCTCGGGGTCCGCGAACACCAGGTCGCGCACCGGCAACACCCCCACCAGCTCGCCGCGGCGGCCGGTGACGTAGATGTACTGCACGCTGAAGTCGGCCACCTGGCGGCGATTGGCCCGCAGGTCGTCCAGGACGTCGCCCACGCTGGCCTGGTCGGGAAAGGCGAGGTACTCGGTGATCATCAGCCCGCCGGCCGAGTCCGGCTCGTGGCCGATCAGGCGCCGGGTCTCGGCGGCCTCGCGCGGGTCCATGGCCTCGAGGATGGATTCCGCCTCGTCCCGCGGCATCTCGCTCAGCAGGTCGGCCTTGTGGTCGCTGGGCACCTCGGCGAGGATCCCGGCCGCCTCGACGGGCGGCAGCTGCTCGATGAGGTCGGCGCCCTGGGCCTCGGGCACCACGTCGATCACGTCGGCGGCGCCCTCGGGCCCCAGCAGCAGCAGCAACCGGCGCTGGTCCTCGCGGTCCAGGCGCGAGATGGAGCGGCCCAGCTCGCCGGGCTCCAGCTCGTCGAGGTACTCCTGCAGGTCGCGACGCCCCTCGGCGGCGATGAGGTCCTCCAGCTCTTCCCAGGGCCTGTTCTCGTGGTCGGTGGCCAACGCGGTACCTCCAGGGATGCGCGGTCGATCAGGGGGACCACGCCGGCTGGCGGCGTGGCGGACATGCTAGCGGAGTTCCGGAGCCGGCGCCGCTGGCCACATCGCCCCGCGGGCGCGGCGGGGCGCCGTTACTGGCGCTGGCGCCGGGGAGTGAGGTCGTCCCGCGCCTCGGCCCACTGGTGGCGCGACAGCGGGACCCGGTCGCGGTCGTCGAACATCACGCCCTCGTCTTCCAGGAGCAGCCGCTGCTCGCGCTCCTG
>JAASSM010000306.1 GCA_021767885.1 bacterium
GGGAGCACCTTCCCGGTCACCGTGCGGCTCGACGAGGCCGCGCCCGACGTGTTCTCCGGCCTGGCCGCCGAGGTCACGCTCCGCTTCGAGGACGACCGCGCCGAGGAGCGCTTCCTGGTGCCGGCCAGCGCCATCGGCGCCGACCGCGACGGCCGCTTCGCCATGGTGCTCCGCGATCTCGCCGACGGCCAGGGCACCGTCGAGCGCGTGGCCGTGACCACGGGCGAGCTGACCAGCCTGGGCCTGGAGGTCCTCTCCGGCCTGCAGGACGGCGACCGGCTGGTGACCGCGGGGGTCCACCGGGTCACCGACGGCCAGCGTGTCCTGGTCCCGCAGCACCAGGAGCGGCCATGACCATCACCGAGGCGGCGATCCGCTACAACCGCGTCACCATCATGGCGCTGACCACCCTGGTCCTGGCGGGCCTGGGCGCCTTCTACTCGTTGCCCCGCGCCGAGGACCCGTCCTTCATCGTCAAGACCGCCCTGGTGACCACCTACCTGCCCGGCGCCAGCCCCGAGCGCATGGAGCTGCTGGTCAGCGACAAGATCGAGGAGGTGGTCCAGGAGATCCCCGAGCTGGACTTCGTGCGCAGCGATTCGCGCACCGGCGTCTCGCTGGTCTTCGTCAACATCCGCCCCGAGTTCAAGACCATGCGCCCCATCTGGGACGACCTGCGCCGCAAGGTGGAGCGCGTGGCTCCGGACCTGCCCAGTGGCGTGGTGGGGCCGTTCGTCGACGACGAGTTCGGCGACGTCTACCCCGTGATGATCTCCGTGATGGGCGACGGTTACACCCTGGCCGAGCTGAAGGACGTGGCCGACCAGGTGCGCGACGAGCTGCTGCGCCTGGAGATGGTGGCCAAGGTGGACGTCTACGGCGCTCAGGAGGAGCGCATCTTCATCGAGTACGACAACGCCCGCCTGGCCGAGGTGGGCCTGTCGCCCTCGCAGCTCCAGGGGATCCTGGCCAGCCAGAACATCCTGCTCTCCGGCGGCACGGTCACCGTCGATGGCGAGGACATCGCCCTCGAGCCGTCCGGCTCCTTCGCGTCCGTGGACGACCTCCGCCGCACGCTCATCGAGGTGCCCGGCTCCGGCGCCGTCCTCTATCTCGGCGATCTGGCCCACATCTACCGCGGCACGGTGGATCCGCCCAGCAGCCTGATGCACACCAACGGCGAGCGCAGCCTGGGCCTGGCCGTCTCCATGCGCGAGGGCGGCAACGTCACCGAGCTGGGCGACGAGGTCACGGCCCTGCTGGACCGGCTGCCGGCGGTCTACCCCCACGGCCTGGACTTCGCCACCACCATCTTCCAGCCCGCGTTCGTGGACACCAAGATCAGCGAGTTCGTGGAGAACCTGCTGCAGGCCATCGGCATCGTGCTGCTGGTGATGGTGATCACCCTGGGCCTGCGCACCGGCCTGGTGGTGGCCTCGCTCATCCCCACCACCATGCTGATCACGCTGCTGCTGATGCAGGTGTTCGACGTGGGGCTGGATCAGATCTCCATCGCGGCGCTGATCATCGCCCTGGGCATGCTGGTGGACAACGCCATCGTCATGAGCGAGTCCATCCTCGTGCGCCTGCAGGACGGCATGGAGCGGCGCCGGGCGGCCATCGAGGCGGGCCGCGAACTGGCCATCCCGCTGCTGACCTCCTCGCTCACCACCTCGGCGGCGTTCATGCCCATGTACTTCTCGCCCTCGGACATGGGCGAGTACACCGGCGCGCTCTGGCAGGTGATCACCCTGGCGCTGCTGACCAGCTGGGCGCTCTCGCTGGTGATGATGCCCCTGCTGTGCATGGCGTTCCTGAAGGTCAAGCAGCGCCGGCAGGAGGAGGCGCCGGCGGCCACGGCCGGCGGCGGCCGCCTGGAGCGGGTCTACCGCAGCCTGCTGCGGGGCTTCCTGCGCGTGCCGGCGCTCAGCGTGGTGGGCGTGATCGGCGTGTTCGCGCTGGCGCTGTGGGGCCTGGGCTTCGTGCCCAAGGAGTACATGCCGGAGAGCGACTCGGGCCGCCTGCTGGCGGAGTTCGACCTGCCGCTGGGCACGTCCATCGAGACCACCGAGGCCACCCTGGCCGGCGTGGAGGACTTCCTGGCCGGGCGTCTGGCCGCCGACGCGGCCGACGGCCAGGGCGTCCTGGGCTGGACGGCGTACGTGGGCTCCTCCGGCGGGCCGCGTTACCGGCTGGTCTACTCGCCGGCCAACGAGGGGTCGGAGCACTTCTCGCTCATCCTCGACGCCACCGGCCCGCAGGTGGTGCGCGCGCTCATGCGCGACCTCGAGCAGTTCTGCCGGGATCGCTATCCCGACATGACGCTCTCCATGGACATGGAGGCCCTCGGACCCGGCGGCGGCGACCCGGTGGCCTTCCGCCTCTACGGCCGCGATCCGGTGGCGCTGTTCGCCCGCGTGGAGGCGCTCAAGGCGCAGATGTCGTCCCTGCCGGGCACCTTCAACGTCGACGACGACTGGGGCCCGTGGACCAAGAAGCTGGTGGTGGACATCGACCAGGCGCGGGCCCGCCGCGCCGGCGTCACCAGCCAGGACGTGGCCGTCTCCCTGCAGGCGGGCATGAGCGGCATCGCGGTGACCGAGTACCGCGAGGGCGACAAGGTGATCCCGGTGATGCTGCGCTCGGCGGCGGCCGACCGCCAGGACGTGGGCAAGATCGAGTCGCTCAACGTCTACGCCCAGGCCACCGGCCAGTCGGTGCCCCTGAAGCAGCTCGCGGACGTGGAACTGCAGTGGGAGACCTCCAAGATCCTCCGCCGCGACGGCCTGAAGATGGTCACCGTCTCCTGCGAGCTGGACGAGGGCATCAACGCCTTCGCCACCACGCGCACGCTCATCCCCTGGCTCGACGAGCAGGCGGCCACCTGGCCGGCGGGAGCCTACTACGAGGTGGGCGGCGAGCTGGAGAGCAGCAACGACGCCAACGAGGCCCTCTTCTCCCTGGTGCCGGTGGTGCTGGCCATCATGGTGATCCTGCTGGTGATGCAGTTCAACAGCATCCGGCGCATGTCGATCATCATGCTCACCATCCCGCTGGGTCTGATCGGCGCCACGGTGGGCCTGCTGGTCTCCGGCTACCCGTTCAGCTTCTTCGCCATCCTGGGCGTGTACTCGCTGGCGGGCATCATCATCAACAACGCCATCGTGCTCATCGACCGCATCCGCATCGAGATCGAGGACAACGGCCTGGCCCCGGCGCCGGCCGTGCTCGCGGCCGGCCAGGCCCGCCTGCGCCCCATCCTGCTGACCACCACCACCACGGTGGGCGGGCTGATCCCCTTGTGGGTCTTCGGCGGTCCGCTGTGGGCGCCCATGGCCGTGGCCATCATCTTCGGCCTGCTCTTCGCCACGCTCCTGACGCTGGGCGTGGTGCCGCTGCTGTACGCCATCTTCTTCCGGGTGTCGTTCCGGGGTCCGATGGATTAAATTACGAATATCAAGATCACGGACCCCCGTCCGCAGGGCCCGCAAGACCTCGCCATCACGGGAGGACCGTCATGAAGCTCGTGGGCATCATGAGCCTCGAGGAGCACCGGCAGCAGGTCCGCGACCTGCTCCGCGACCAGGGCCTGCAGATCTACAGCGAGACCGGCATCCTCGGCCACAGCACCGAGACCATCGCGCGCATCGGCTGGTTCGCCGCCTCGCGGCCCACCCCCGACTACGGCACCCTGATCTTCGCCATCGTGCCGGACGAGAACGCCGACGCCGTCTACCAGGCCATCGTGGACCTGCGCGCCGACATGGGCGACATCGCCCATCCGGTGCGGGCCTTCGTGGTGCCGGTGGAGCGGATGATCTGAGCGGGACGTCGTCGCCGTGGCGGTCGCCGTCGCCGTCGCCGCCGCCGTCGGACCGGCGATCCCGCTGGACCGGCGACACCGTCGGGCCGGCGACACCGCTGGACCGGCGACCCCGCCGGACCGGCGACCCCGCCGGAGCGGCGATCCTGCCGGAGCGGCCGTACCTTCCCGGGTGAACCCGAGCGTCACCCGAGGAGGTCCTCATGTCCGCGACCCAGAA
>JAASSM010000307.1 GCA_021767885.1 bacterium
GGGAGCCCCGGGATGCAGGGAGCCCCCCGGATACAGGGAGCCCCCGGGGTGCAGGGACCCCGGGGGCCTGTGTCTCGCGCCGGTTCCGGGGCTACCGGAAGCTCGACTTCAGCGAGGTCCAGGAGGTGGCCTCCACGGGGACCGTGCCCTCGAGCACGCCCACCAGGGTGTACGTGCCGCCGTTGCCGCTGCCGTAGCAGTCGACCACCAGGTACAGGTCCATCGCGGCGTCGCCCTCGTTGGTGAAGTCGATCACCTCGTCCTGGCCGCCGACGGTGTCGTCGGCGCCGGCCACGCAGCTGCCCACGGGGTCGGCGCAGTCGCTGATCAGGTACAGCGAGCCGTCCGCCACGTTGGTGTAGGTGGCGGTCAGGCGGTCGCCGGGCTCCAGGTGCACGGCGTACACGGCGTCGTTGCCGGCCGCGGCGTAGCCGGTGCAGCCGCCGCTGCCCGGATCGTAGTCGTCGTTGGCGGCGGTGAGGTCGCCCGCGAGGTCGAACGCGCCGGGCGCGATGACGATGGCGCCGTCGCAGGTGTCGTTCTCCGGGGCCTCCGGCGGCGGGGGCACGTCGGCGCCGGCGTTGACGCCCACCTCGTCCAGGTACAGGGCCGCGCCGTCGGTGCCCAGGTACTGGAAGGTGATGGTCACGGTGTCGCCCAGGTACGCGGACAGGTCGATGTCCATCAGCTCGAAGATCCAGTTCTCCTCACCGTACTCGGCGGCCAGGTCGAAGACCTCGTCCTCGTCCACCAGGACCTTGAGGGTGTAGTTGGTCAGCCAGTAGGCGCTGGCCGACACCCAGAAGTTCAGGTGGTCCTCGTTCTCGGCGATGGTGTACTCGAAGCTCAGGCGGCAGTCCTGCGGCACCAGCGCCTCGTCGTAGTTCACCTGGGCGCTGTAGGTGCCGGCGTACGCCGACTCGTCGCTCTGGAACCAGGTGGTCTCGCCGCCGTGGCCGCTGGGGGTCTCCACCGTCCAGCCCGCCGGCGGCACCGCGGTCTCGAATCCCTCGGCGAGGTCGCGCCCACCCATCTGGGTGTCCTGGACCCGCCACGACGTCTTCGCCATGTCCTTGGCCAGCGTGGGCGCCGCGATCAGCGCGACCAGGGCCAGCACCGTCAGCAATGTCATTCTCCGCATGGATGTCCTCCTGTTGCGTCTTCCTGATGTGGGGTATGCAGGGAGGATCATACGGGGTCGACAATCGATTTTCGTTACGCGGAGGTTCTCTTTCGGGGACCCTGATGGCGGGGCCGCGATCACCGACCGGGGCGGGCCGCCATGGACGACGCCCCGCCGGTCACGGGGCGCATCTGCCGATCCTTGCCCTCGGTCAAGGCGGGGGGCGCTTGCTCCGTGCGATCTTCCCGCCCAGCGAGCGTCGAAGGGCCCCGGACGGGGCCGGATCCGCACCCCCGAGGAGAGGACCGTTCCATGTACTGCAACCAGTGTGAACAGGCGAAGAAGGGCACCGGCTGCGACACGTCGCCGGGCGTCTGCGGCAAGGACGAGGACATCCAGAGCCTGCAGGAGATCATGCTCTACGGCATCAAGGGCATGTGCGCCTACGCCCACCACGCCCGCCGGCTGGGCAAGACCGACCCGGCGGTGGACGAGTACGTCGAGCGCGCCCTGTTCTCCACCATGACCAACGTGAACTTCGATCTGGAGTCCACCCTCGGCATGGTGCTCGAGTGCGGGGAGAAGAACCTGCGCGTGATGCAGATGCTGGACGAGGGTCACACCGAGACCTTCGGCCAGCCGTCGCCCGCCGAGGTCCAGGAGGGCACCCAGGGCGGCAAGGGCATCCTGGTCACCGGCCACGATCTGCTCATGCTGCACGACCTGCTGCGCGCCTGCGAGGGCACCGACGTGAAGGTCTACACCCACGGCGAGATGCTCCCGGCGCACATGTATCCCGTGCTGCGCGAGCACCCCAACCTGGCCGGCCACTACGGCGACGCCTGGCAGAAGCAGCGGGGCGAGTTCTCCCGCTTCCCCGGCGCCATCATCGCCAACACCAACTGCGTGGTGATCCCGCGCGAGGACTACCGCGACCGCGTCTTCACGGTGCCGCCGGTGGCGCTGCCCGGCACCACCATCGTGACCGAGGAGCAGCTCGACCAGGTGGTGGCCCGCGCCCAGGAGCTGCCGGACTGCCCGGTGGAGCTGACCAAGACGTCCACGGTGGGCTTCCACCACAGCGTCATCGCCTCGCGGCTGGCCGACATCGTGGGCGCGGTCAAGGCGGGCCAGATCAGCCGCTTCTTCGTGATCGGCGGCTGCGACGGCGCCGAGGTGGGCCGCAACTACTTCTCCGAGTACGCCAAGGCCGCCCCCGAGGACTCCTTCATCCTGACCCTGGGCTGCGGCAAGTACCGCATCCGCAACCACGACTACGGCACCCACCTCGGCCTGCCGCGCCTCATGGACATGGGGCAGTGCAACGACGCCTACGGCGCCATCATGGTGGCCGTGGCCCTGGCCGAGGAGTTCGACTGCGGCGTCAACGACCTGCCGCTCTCGCTGGTGATCAGCTGGTTCGAGCAGAAGGCCGTGGCCGTGTTCTGCACCCTGCTGCACCTGGGCGTCAAGGGCGTGGCGCTGGGCCCCAAGCCGCCGGCGTTCGTCAGCCCCAACGTGTTCGCCCTGCTGCAGGAGAAGTTCGACCTCTCCATCACCACGGGCGACCCGGTGGCCGACTGCCAGGCCGCCGTGGCCAGCTAGCGGAGACCTCCACGCGGCCCTCCGGATCGCGGGCTCAGCACCTCGATCTGGTAGGGCCGCGGCTCATCCCAGGCGGCGGCCGGGACCTCGCGCCCGGCTGCATCGCACACCCCCACCCGCCGCAGGGCCGACCGCGCCACCAGCCGCGTCCACTGCCGGGCCGTGTAGGTGCGCAGGTCATAGGCGTAGCCGTGGTGCGCGGTGCCCGACGGCCGCGTGACCACCAGCTCGACCACCACCTGCTCGCGCCGCCGCCGGTCCTCGGGCGGCAGGTACTGGATCACCTGCTGGACGCGGAGCGGGCCGCGCGCGGCCTCCCAGACGTCCTCCTCGGGCTCGCGGTCTCCATGGTGCAGGTCGATCCCCACCAGGTAGACGCCGCCGGGCCGGAGCAGCGCGGCCACCTGGTCGAGGTGGGCGAGGGCGGCGGGGTCGTCCCGCAGGTGGCGCAGGGAGTTCACCGGGCAGATGGCCACGTCGGCGGCGGCGAGGCCGCCGAGGGCGCGGGCGACCTCGGGCGCGGGGGTGGTGAAATGGGCGTCGGCGATGGCCCGGTGCGGGGGCTTCGCTCCGGTCCGCCGGGTCGCGGCGTGCGGGGTGGTCATGGCGGCGAGCCGGCGCGTGGCGTAGGCGCGCATGCCGGCGGCGGGGTCGTACCCGGCCACGTGACGACCCCGCCGCCAGAGGCCGCGCAGGTAGCGGCCGGTGCCGCAGGCGGGCTCCAGCCACACCGAGCCGGGGCCGCTACGGGCGGCGAACCGGGCGGCGGCACGCTCGAGGGCGGTCACCTCGCGGGCGGTGTCCGGACCGTTGACCACGTCGTAGAGGACGGGGCTGAGGTAGAGGCCGCCGCCGGGGTCGATGGCGGGGGCGGCCGTGACGCCGGGGGCGGGCGCGTCGCCGGGGTCGGTCATGCGAGCGGCCATGGACGGACCTTTCACGCGAGAGAGGGCACGCCCCGCATGATGGCGGCCTGGCGCCGCGGCGTCCAGCTCGCTCGCCGGTTGCAACGGCGCCCCCGGCGCCAGGAACGCTGCGAGGATTTCCCAGGTGGGACTTACCTTGCGGCGAGACCACCACCGGACCGCCGACGTTGACGACGCGTCACCGTCATTATAACATATGTAAAACTCTCTCCAGGAGGAATCCCATGGTCAAGTTGACGGTCCGTCGGGTGGGCAACTCCCTTGGCGTCACGCTGCCGATCGAGGCGGTCAAGGCCCTGCGGGTCCGGGAGGGCGACGCGCTCTACCTGACCGAGACCCCGGACGGTTATCAGATCGTGGCGCATGACCCCGAGTTCGAGAAGGCCA
>JAASSM010000004.1 GCA_021767885.1 bacterium
CGCGCAGGTCGAGGCTCTCGGCCTCGCCTTGCCAGTAGGGGAACGGCAGCGTGGCGCGGACGGTGAGGAAGGCGGGGTCGGCGACGTCCACCAGGACCAGGCCCGCGTCGCCGGCGGCCAGGGCGCAGAGGCCGTCCTGCACCTCGAGGTCGCGGTGCTCGCCCGCGATGGCGGCCCGGCCCAGGAGCACGGGCGCGGCCGGCGTGGTGACGTCGTAGACCGCGAGCGTGTCCTCGCCCGCGGCGTACAGGCGGCCGTCGACGTGCTGAAGGGCGGCCGTCCGCCACGGCAACGGCAGGGAGGCCGCCAGCGTGGGCGCCTCGGGGTCGTGGAGGTCGTAGACGCGGAGCGTGCGGGCGGAGTAGCCGGTGTGGTCGAGGGCCAGGGCCCAGGCGCCGGCCATCACCACGCGCTGGACGTTCACCGCGTCGGTGTCGCAGGCGCCCACCAGGGGCAGGACGTCTTCCCAGGGGCTGCAGCCGGCGGTGGCCCGCAAGGGGACCATGGCGGCGAGGGTCAGGACGACCAGGATCGGCAGCAGCGCGGTGCGCGGGCGAGAGCGCGGCATGGGCAGGGCCTCCGGTCGGGTGGGCGACGGCGTGTTCGCCAGGAGCATACCATGGCCGCAGGCGCCCATGCCACGGCGGTCGCCCCGGAGACGCCGCGTGCGTTCGCCCGATGGGGCCGGGCGGGCCGGGCGCGGCTGGCACGGCCCCGGCCGGCACCGCAGCTACGCCTGCCCCCCGGCCTCCTTCCAGGCCTCCTTCCGCGCCTCCGCCGCGGCCGCCTCCGTGGCGGGCGCCTCGCGCTCGATGGCGAAGCCGATGCGGCGCGGGCCGCCGGGGCTCTCGGTGCGCAGGCGCTCGGCGATGCGGCGGTACTCCTCCTCCAGCTCCGGCGGCACCGAGGCGCGGGTGTCCTGGAGCGCCTGCTCGAAGAGGGCCATGGGGATGTCCTGGCGACGGGCGCGCAGGGCGAGCAGGCCGGCGCGGCGGGCGAGGTTCTCGAGGTCGGCGCCGCTGTAGCCGCCGGTGCGGTCGGCCAGGGCGTCCAGATCCACGTCGGCGGCCACGGCCATGCCGGCGGTGTGGATGCCGAGGATGCGGCGGCGACCGTCGCGGCCGGGGACCGGGACGTAGAACAGCTCGTCGAAGCGGCCCGGCCGCAGCAGGGCGGGGTCCAGGAGATTGGGCCGGTTGGTCGCTGCCACCACGACCACTCCCTGCAGCTCCTCCAGCCCGTCCAGCTCGCCGAGCAGGGTGTTGACCACCCGCTCGGTCACCGCCGGTTCGCCCAGACCCCCGCCCCGCCGTGGCGCGAGGGAGTCGATCGCGTCGATGAACACCACCGTGGGCGCCACCTGCCGCGCGCGCTTGAACAGCCGCGCGATCTGCTTCTCCGACTCGCCGTACCACTTGGACAGCAGGTCGCTGCTCTTGGTGGCCACGAAGTTGGCCTGCGCCTCGCGCGCCACCGCCCGCGCGAGCAGGGTCTTGCCGGTGCCCGGCGGTCCGAAGAGCAGGAAGCCCTTGGCCGGCCGGATGCCCAGGCGGCGGAAGGCCTCCGGGTCCTGCAGCGGCCACTGGATGTTCTCCTGCAGCTCCTGCTTGACCTGGTCGAGGCCGCCGATGTCGTCCCAGCCCACGTCCGGTACCTGGATCATGATCTCGCGCAGGGCCGAGGGCTGCACGCGGCTCAGCGCGTCGATGAAGTCCTCGCGCCGGACCTCCAGCCGGTCGAGGATCTCGGCGGGGATCTCCTCCCCGTCCAGGTCGATCTCCGGCAGCACGCGGCGCAGCGACTCGATGGCGGCCTCGCGGCAGAGAGCGGAGAGGTCGGCCCCCACGAAGCCGTAGGTCATGCCGGCCACCTCGTCCAGGTCCACCCCCTCGGCCAGGGGCATGCCGCGGGTATGGATGCTGAGCACCTCGCGGCGACCCTCGAGATCGGGCACGCCGATCACGATCTCGCGGTCGAAGCGGCCGGGGCGGCGCAGGGCCTCGTCCAGGGCGTCCACGCGGTTGGTGGCGCCCAGGACCACCACGTTCTGGCGCGGGGCCAGGCCGTCCATGAGGGTGAGCAGCTGGGCCACCACCCGGCGTTCCACCTCGCTGGAGGACTCGCTGCGCTTGGGGGCGATGGAGTCGATCTCGTCGATGAAGACGATGGCCGGCGCGTCCTGCTGGGCCTGCTGGAAGATCTCGCGCAGCCGCTCCTCGCTCTCGCCGTGGAACTTGCCCATGATCTCCGGGCCGTTGATGGGGAAGTAGGCGGCGTCGCTCTCGGAGGCCACCGCGCGGGCGAGCAGGGTCTTGCCCGTGCCCGGCGGGCCGTGCAGCAGCACGCCCTTGGGCGGATCGATGCCCAGGCGCTGGAACAGCTCCGGGTGCTTGAGCGGCAACTCGATCATCTCGCGGACCTGGTCGATGGTGGACTCGAGGCCGCCGACGTCGTCGTAGGTCACGTCGCAGGGCCGGGGCTCCTCCGGCTCCACGAACTGCGGCAGAAGCTCGATCTCCGTGTTCGCGTCCACCTGCACCACGCCGCCGGGCCGGGTCCTGGCCACCACCAGGCGGATCTCCTGCAGGCCGAAGGCGCGCTGCTGGAAGTAGCCGCGGAAGACCTCCTCGGGGAAGCTGCCATTGTCCATGTCCGGGGTGCGACGGTAGACGCTGGTGCTGATCACGTCGCCCTGGACCAGGGGACGGCCATTGAGCGTGCGCAGCAGCGCCTCGCCGGGACCCTTGATGAGCATGTCCTTCTGGGCCGGCGCCAGGGTGATCTTCTGGGCCGGCTCCACCTGGGCGGCGGCCACGGCGACGTGGTCGCCGATGCCCACGCCGATGTTGGCGCGCTGCAGGCCGTCGAGGCGGATGAGGTCCACGCCCTCGTCCTCGGGGTAGGGTGGCAGTGCCAGCACCGCGGTGCTGCGCTTGCCGGTGACCTCGAGGATGGCGCCCTCGCGCAGGCCGAGGGCGTCGAGCACGGGCTTACCCACCCGCGCGGTGCCCTTGCCCACGTCCTTGGTGCGGGCGCCGGCCACCTGGATGGTCAGGGAATGGTCGTCACTGCGGTTCATGGAGCATCACCACCGTGGAGGTTGCGGGGCTGGCGGCGGCCGCGCGGTCCGGGCGAGATCCCGCGGGCGGCGTCCGCGATTCGCGCTGGTCCGCACAGCATAGGATCGGCACCCGGCGGGGAGATGGGGGCGGGTCCCAAACCGGTGGCCGGCGGAGCCCCGGGCGGCGGTGCCATCGGCACGTGGGCGCGCCAGCCGGCCGACCGGACCGGTGCGGATGGCGATCGCTTCGGTACAATCGGAGCAGGGGACGACCGGAAGACGGGCGTGGGCCCGGGCGCCGTGGACCCGCCGCGGCGAGCGCCCGCCATGGCTTCTGGTCGGCCCGGGCACCGAACCGAGGAGGTGATCATGCCCATCTACACCGATCGTCGAGATGCTGGCCGCCGCCTGGCGGACGCACTGGCCGAGCAGTACCGCGAAACCGACGCCGTGATCCTCGCCATGGTGCGCGGGGGCCTGCCCGTGGCCGTGGAGGTGGCCGCGGAGCTGGAGGCGGATCTGGACGTCTTCCTGGTCCGCAAGGTGGGCGTCCCGGGACACGAGGAGCTGGCCGCCGGCGCCATCGCCTCGGGCGAGGTGGAGGTGGTCAACCAGGACGTCATGGATTCCCTGGGCCTGACCCGGGAGCGGACCGAGGCGGTGGTGCGCCGCGAGCGCGAGGAGTTGCAGCGCCGCGAACGCCTCTACCGCGGCGACCGCCCGCCGGCCGAGGTGCGCGGGCGCACCGCCATCCTCGTGGACGACGGCATCGCCACCGGCGCGAGCATGGAGGCGGCGATCGAGGCGTTGCGGCAGCGCGAACCCGCGGTGGTGGTGGTCGCCGTGCCGGTGGCGCCACCATCGGCGCGCGATCGGCTCGCCGGCAAGGTGGACGCCTTCGTCTGCCCCGAGATCACCGGCCGGTTGCCCGGGGTGGGGGCGGCCTACGAGGCGTTCCCCCAGGTCGAGGACGACGAGGTCACGGCGCTGCTCCGCGAGGCGCGGGGCGAGGGCGGATGATGCGGGGGCGCGAAAGGCGAGAGTCCGCAGCCCCGTGCGCCTGCGTCCGGACGCGTACGGACGGCGGCATCGGGGCAGATCCCATTTGCCCGTGGATGGCCGCGAGAACCGTTGCGAGGCGCGTGGGTCCCTCTAGGGTGAACAGCAGAGGCGCGACATGCATCCGGATCGCGGTCGGCGTGCCGCCACCGCGCAAGGGTGCTGAATCCCCGGGAGGTAGAACCCATGATCCCGCCCAACACCCCGAAACTGGTCCTGGCCGGACTGTTGACCCTGTTCGTCGCCGCCAGTGCGCTCGCGCAGGACCCCTACGCCAAGCCTGACGACACCTGGATCAGCATCAGCGGCGAGGTGCGGTCGGTGAGCCCGGACGAGTTCGTCCTGGATTTCGGCGAGGACAACATCATCGTCGAGATGGACGACGGCGACCGTGATGCCGATGCCTACAAGCTGGTCGAGGGCGACATGGTGACCGTCAACGGCCTCATCGACGACGACTTCTTCGAGACCACCACCATCGAGGCCTCCAGCGTGTACGTCGAGAAGCTGGACACCTACTTCTACGCCAGCAGCGTGGACGAGGAGGACGCCTTCGTCACCGTGGTCGAGCCCGTCGTGGTCTCGGCCACCGTCATGCAGGGCACGGTCACCGAGGTGAACGACGAGGAGTTCCGCCTCGACACCGGCGCCCGCGAGATCACCGTCGAGGTCGAGGAGATGAACTACGATCCCCTGGACGACCTCGGCTATCAGCAGATCGACGTGGGCGACCGCGTGAGCGTCACCGGCGAGCTGGACTACGACTTCCTCGAGGGCCAGGAGTTCGTGGCCTCGTCCATCGTCACCCTCTCGGAGTAGCCGCGGCGACAGGCACGCGCGCTGGATCGCGATGGTCCCCGGAGGGCCACGCGAGAAGAGCCGGGCCGGCAAGGACGCTGGCCCGGCTCGTGTCATGTCTGCGCGAGGCGCCGGCGCGGACGGCGACCCGGGGCCGACGATCCGTCAGCCCTCCGCCTCGGCTTTCGGCGTGCTCACGCCCGGCTTGTCCACGATCAGCACGCTGCTCGCCTGCGGTCCCTTCTCGCCCTCCTCCTCCACGAACCGCACGCCGGTGCCCACGGTAAGGCGGTCGAAATCGTTGTTCAGGACCGCGTTGCGATGGAAGAACACCTCGCGGCGATCCATGGTCTCCAGGAAGCCATAGTCCCGTTCGACGAAGAGCTTGGTCACCAGGCCCAGCTGGTCCGGCGAGACCGTGGGCTTGACCTCGCCGCGCTGCCGCTCGGTGATCTCGCGGAGCTTGCGCTGGGCCGCCTCGAAGGCGCTGCGGACCAGGCGGCCGAAGGGATCGGCGGCCTCGTCCGCGTCCATCTTCTGGTTGATCAGCACCTCGTTGTGGCGCGGGACGCGGACCTCGATGCGCAGCGCGAGCGGATTGCCGGTCTGCTGGCTCTCCTGGGCCTGCTCCACGGTGACGCGGCAACTGGTGATGGTGTCGCAGACCTGCTCCAGCTTGGCCACCTTGTCGCGGATCAGGCCCTCCCGCTCCTCGGTGCGGTCCAGGCCGCGGAAGGTCAGTTCCAGGGGGATCTCCATGGGCGGTCTCCTTTCGGGAGGTGGCGCGGCGCCGCGCTGGCGCCGCCCGGCTCTGTCCGGCACAGCTAACGCGCCGCGGCCGGAACCGACCAGGGATCCGGCACCGGTTCGCGGGCAGCCAGCGTCGATCTGGGGGAATCGCGCAGCGGCCGCTGGCCGGCCGTCCCATCGACGGGTCCTCGGGTCCCGCCTAGCGTCGGTTGACGGAGAGGGAGCCTGGATCACGAACGAGATCAGCGACGAGGAGGATCCCATGCCGAGATTGCAAGACAAGGTGGCCCTGGTGACCGGCGGCGCCCTGGGCATCGGCCGCGAGACCTGCCTGGCGCTGGCCCGCGAGGGCGCCACCGTGGCGGTGACCGACATCGCCACCGACGCCATGGGCGAGGTGGTGGCGGCCATCGAGAAGGAGGGCGGCAAGGCGGCCGCCTGGGCCCTGGACGTCAGCGACGCCGAGCAGGTGCGCGAGGTCTTCGACAACGTCATCGCCGAGTTCGGGCGCCTGGACATCCTGGTCAACAACGCGGGCATCGCCGGGCCCACCGAGCCCACCCACGAGATCGACGACGAGGACTGGGACCGCCTCATGGCGGTGAACGTGCGGGGCGTCTTCCTGTGCACCCGCTCGGCCATCCCGCACCTGCGCGAGGCGGGCGGCGGGAGCATCATCAACCTCTCGTCCATCTACGGACTGGTCGGCGCGCCCGACCTGCCCGCCTACCATGCCTCCAAGGGTGCGGTGCGCCTGATGTCCAAGACCGACGCCCTGCTCTACGCCGGCGACGGCATCCGCGTCAACAGCGTGCACCCCGGCTACGTCTGGACGCCGCTGGTGCAGCAGCTGGCCGAGGGCCATCCCGATGGCGTGGAGGCCTTCCGGCGGGAGCTGGACGCCCGGCATCCCATCGGCCACGTGGGCGAGCCGGCCGACATCGCCCACGGCATCGTCTACCTCGCCAGCGACGAGGCCAAGTTCGTCACCGGCAGCGAGCTGGTGATCGACGGCGGATACACGGCGCAGTAGCGGCACGACGCTGGACGCGGAGAACGCGTCCATCGGCGGTGCGACCCGGCCGGACCCCCGCCGGGCGGTTGCGGCTCTCGGCCCCCGCTCTACGGTGGGATCGAGAGGATCGCGACGGACGGTCGCGGCCTGAAGATGACGCAGAGGACGGTGCCGTGATGCATGCGACCGCAGCGAACGAACCCGGCGACCGCCCGGCCCAGGTCCGCTGGTTCGAGGACCTCGACCGCCAGGACGTGGCCCAGGTGGGCGGCAAGAACGCCTCCCTGGGCGAGATGATCCGCGAGCTGCGTTCCGAGGGCGTCCGGGTGCCCGGCGGCTTCGCCACCACCGCGGCCGCCTATCGCGCGTACGTCGAGCACAACGGCCTCGCCGATCGCCTCGCCGCGCTGGCCGGCGCAGGCAATGACCAGGAGCGCGAGGAGCAGGCCGCCGGCCTGCGCCGCGCCTTCCGTCGCGGCAGCTTTCCCGCCGCCGTGGAATCCGCCATCCGCGAGGCCTACCGCGAGCTCTCCCAGCGCCACGATCAGCAGGCCGTGGCCGTGGCCGCGCGCAGCAGCGCCACCGCCGAGGACCTGCCCGAGGCCAGCTTCGCCGGCCAGCAGGAGACCTTCCTCAACGTCCGCGGCATCGAGGATCTCCTGGAGGCCTGCCGTGGCTGCTACGCCTCGCTGTTCACCGACCGCGCCGTGGCCTACCGCCAGGAGCACGGCTTCGGTCACGAGCAGGTGGCGCTCTCGGTGGGCGTACAGAAGATGGTGCGATCGGACCGCGCCAGCGCCGGCGTGATGTTCAGCCTCGACACCGACACCGGCTTCCGCGACGTGGTGGTGATCAACGGCTCCTGGGGCCTGGGCGAGACCGTGGTCCAGGGCAGCGTCACGCCGGACGAGTACCGGGTCTTCAAGCCCGCCCTCGCCGATCCCGGGAAGATCCCCATCCTGCAGAAGACCCTGGGCGACAAGGAGCACAAGATCGTCTATGCCGGGGGCAAGGACGCGCGGGTCAAGACCGTGGAGACCCCGCAGCGCGACCGCCGCCGGTTCGTGCTCACCGACGAGGAGGTGGTGCTGCTCGCCCGCTGGTCCGGCGCCATCGAGGCGCACTACGGCCGGCCCATGGACATGGAGTGGGCCAAGGACGGCCCGAGTGGCGAGCTGTTCTGCGTGCAGGCCCGTCCGGAGACCGTGCAGTCGCAGCGGCAGGCCGGCGTGCTGCAGACCTACGCGTTGCAGCAGGAGCCCGGCGAGCCGCAGGTCACCGGCGTGGCCATCGGTGAGGCCATCGCCACCGGGCCGGTCAAGGTGCTGGGCAGTCCCGACGAGCGTGACCGCTTCGAGCCCGGCGACGTCCTGGTCACCAGCCGCACCGATCCCGACTGGGGGCCCATCCTCAAGGCCGCCGCCGCGGTGATCACCGAACACGGCGGCCGCACCAGCCACGCGGCCATCGTCTCGCGCGAGCTGGGGATCCCCGCCGTGGTGGGGGCGGGCCGGGCCACCGACGTCCTGGAGGACGGCCAGGCAGTGACCGTCTCCTGCGTCGAGGGCGAGATCGGCCGCGTGTACCCCGGGGAGCTGGAGTTCACCGAGCGCGAGGTGGACCTCGGTAGCCTCCCCGAGCCGCCGGTGCCCCTGCTGATCAACATCGCCAGCCCCGGGGGCGCCATGCGCTGGCACCGCCTGCCGGTGGCGGGCATCGGCCTGGCCCGCATGGAGTTCCTGGTCAACAACGTGATCAAGGCCCATCCGCTGGCTCTGGCCCGCTTCGACCGGCTCGAGGACGGGGAGGCCCGCCGGCGCATCGAGGAGATCACCGCCGGGTACGAGGACAAGAGCGAGTACTTCGTGGCCAACCTCGCCCGGGGCATCGCCACCATCGCCGCCTCGCAGCATCCGCGGCCGGTGGTCGTGCGGCTGAGCGACTTCAAGACCAACGAGTACGCGCAGCTCATCGGCGGCGAGGCCTTCGAGCCCCGCGAGGAGAACCCCATGCTGGGCTTCCGTGGGGCGTCGCGCTATCACAGCGACCGCTACCGCGACGGCTTCGCCATGGAGTGCCGGGCCCTGCGCCGCGCCCGGGAGGAGATCGGCCTGCAGAACATCGTGATCATGGTGCCCTTCGTGCGCACCGTGGAGGAGGCCGATCGCGTGCTGACCACCATGGCCGGGCACGGCCTGGTCCGCGGCGAGGGTGGCCTGGAGATCTTCATGATGGGCGAGATCCCGGCCAATGTCTTCCGGGCCCGCGAGTTCGCCCGCCGCTTCGACGGCATCTCCATCGGCAGCAACGACCTCACCCAGCTCGTGCTCGGCGTGGACCGCGACTCGGAGGAACTGCGCGACCTCTTCGACGAGCGCGACCCCGCCGTCCAGCAGGCCATCGCCACGCTCATCGAGCAGGCCCATGCCGAGGGCGTCAAGGTGGGGATCTGCGGTCAGGCGCCCAGCGACTACCCCGAGTTCGCCCGCTTCCTGGTGGATGCCGGCATCGACACCATCTCCCTCAACCCCGACAGCGTCCTGGACGTGCTCGACCACCTCACCGGCGCGGGCGAGCCCGCCGGCCGCGAGAAGGGAGCCGAGGGATGAGCGGTCACCAGGCGGCACCCGATCCGCGGCATCGCGCCGTGGTCCTGCTCGGCAAGCCGGGGTCCGGCAAGAGCACCCAGGGCCACATGCTGGCCGAGGCGCGCGGACTGATCCACGTGGTGATGGGCGACGTGCTGCGCACGGCGCGCGACCGGCCGGACATCGGCCCGCGCCTGGACCGCGGCGAGCTCATCCCCGACGCGCTGGTCATGGCCATGCTCGACGACCATCTCGAGCGGCTGGCCGCCGCCGGCCAGTACGCTCCCGGCGCCGACGTGCTGCTCCTCGATGGCGTGCCGCGCACGGTGGAGCAGGCCCGGGCCCTGGATGGTCGGGTGGCCGTGTCGCGCGTGGTGGTCATCCGGTGCGACGATCACGATCAGCTCCGGCGGCGCCTGGAGCGTCGCGCGGAGGAGGGCGAGCGTCGCGACGACGATCCGGAGGTGGTCCAGGCGCGGCTGGCCCGATACGAGCAGCGGGTGGGGCCGGTCATCGCCTGGTACGCCCTCGCGGAGGTGGATGGCCTGCGGCCCCCACTGGAGGTGCGTGACGAGATCGTCCGCGAACTGCTCCCGGTGATGCGCGACGCCGCCGCCGGTCCCTGATCTGCACCGCGCGCGGGCCGCCGCCGGGCGGGCCGGCCCGCTCACCGTTCCCGAGCCGGGAGGTCGTCATGTACGTCGCCCTGCAACTCGCCCTGGTCGCCCTGGGCATCTTTCTGCTGGTCCAGGGTGGCCGGCGCCGGCGCGCTGGCCTGCTGGTCGGCGGCGGCGCCGTACTCCTGGGGACCTTCCTGTTCTTCCAGGTCCTCGACCTCTGGGGCGAGGCCCTCTGGTTCTCCGCGCTGGGATTCTCCGACCGCTTCTGGACCGTGCTGGTCACGCGCTGGCTGCTGGGCCTGGCAGCGGCGCTGCTGGGGGCGCTGGTGGTGGGAGCGCTCACGTGGCCCGCTCGCGGCCAGCGCCGGCTCGTCGCGTGGTCGGCCATGAGCCTGGCCGCGGTGATCGGCGCGATCTGGGGCGCGGCCAGCTGGGAGACCTGGCTGCGCTGGCTGCACCGCGTCTCCGTGGGCCGCACCGAGCCCGTGCTGGGCCAGGACGTGGGCTTCTATCTCTTCGGCCTGCCCTTCTACGATCTGCTGGTGGCGTTCCTGACGGTGATGGCGCTGCTCGCCCTCGCGGCCAACCTGCTGCCCACCGACGTGCGGCTGCGGCACGGGCGCATCGAGCGGATGGCGAGCGATGGCGGGTCCGCGTCCGGTGCTGACGGGTCCGGGGAGACCGGCGGCGACCAGAGCGCCACGGACTCCGGCCAGGGTGGCCGCGGCGCGCCGGGCGCCACCCCGCGGGCCGCGGCCGCCCTGCTGCTGGCCCTGGCCGCCGGCCAGTGGCTGGACCGGTACCACCTGCTGGGCTCGGACTGGGGCGCCGTCCACGGCGCCGGCTGGACGGACGTCCACGTGCGCCTGCCCGCCTACGCGGTGACGGCCGGGGTCTGCCTCCTGCTCGCCATCGCGCTCCTGGTGCCGCCGGCGCGGCAGTGGCTGGGCCGGCTCGGCGCGCGCGTGGCCCGGCAGCCACGGCCGCGTCCGACCACCCCCCTGGCGACCGCCGGCGTGGTCGTGGTGGGCCTCTGGATCCTCGCCCTGGCCATCCTGCCGCGCGCGGTGCAGTGGCTGCGGGTGGAGCCCAACGAGATCTCCCTGGAGGAGCCCTACATCGCCCGCAACATCGCCTTCACCCGCGAGGCCTTCGGCCTCGACGCCGTGGAGGAACGGCAGTTCCCCGCGCGCGAGCGGTTCACCGAGGCGATGGTGGATTCCAACCCGAGCATCTTCCAGAACATCCGGCTGTGGGACTGGCGGGCCCTCGACGCGGTCTACAAGCAATTCCAGGAGATCCGCCTGTACTACGAGTTCCACGACGTGGACATCGACCGCTACCGGCTCGGCGGCGAGCTGCGCGAGGTGATGGTCTCGGCGCGGGAGATGGAGCTGCGCAACCTGCCGCAGCAGAGCCAGACGTTCGTCAACGAGCGCTTCAAGTACACCCACGGCCACGGCATGACCATGGCCAAGGTCAACGAGTTCACCCCCGAGGGCCTGCCCCGGCTGCTGATCCGCGACATCCCGCCGGTGAGCGAGTATCCGGAGCTGGAGGTCACGCGGCCGGAGATCTACTACGGGGAGCTGACCCGCCGCTACGCGGTGGTCAACACCGAGGAGCCGGAGTTCGATTATCCGCGGGGCGAGGAGAACGCCTACGTGCGCTACGCCGGCGACGGGGGCGTGGAGATGTCCGGCCCGTGGCGCCGGTTCGTCTACGGCTACAAGCTGGGCGGCACGCGGCTGCTGCTCTCGAGCTACCCCCGCGAGGGCACGCGGATCATGCTCCGGCGCCAGGTGCGCGAGCGCCTGCAGCACGTGGCGCCGTTCCTCGCCTTCGAGAGCGATCCCTACGTGGTCCTGCACGAGGGGCGGATGCACTGGATCGTGGACGCCTACACCCGCAGCGACCGTTATCCCTACAGCGAGCCCTTCCAGGCGGTGGAGAACTTCGGCGATGGCCAGATGCGCCCCCTTCAGGAGGGCACCGGCGCCGAGCTGCACGGCGTCAACTACCTGCGCAACGCGGTCAAGGCCGTGGTGGACGCCTACGACGGCAGCGTCCGCCTCTACGTGTTCGAGCCGCAGGATCCCCTGCTGCAGGTCTGGCGCGACATCTTCCCGGACCTCTTCCACGACCGCGCCGACATGCCCGCCGGCCTGCAGGCCCACGTCCGCTACCCCGTCGGCAAGCTCCTGGTCCAGGGCCTGGTCTACGCCAAGTACCACATGACAGACCCCGCGGTGTTCTACAACCAGGAGGACCTCTGGGTCCGGGCCACCGAGAAGTACTACGGCTCGGTCCAGCCGGTGGAGCCCTACTACATCATCTGGGAGGCGCCGGAGACCGATCAGCCGGAGTTCATCCTCATGCTGCCGTTCACCCCCAAGAACCGGCAGGTGATGATCGGCTGGATCGCCGGCATGAGCGACGGCGAGAACTACGGCCGCTTCCTGGCCTACAAGTTCCCCAAGGAGCGCCGGGTGATCGGCCCGCAGCAGGTGGAGACGAAGATCGACCAGGACCGCCACCTCTCCGGGCAGCTCACGCTCTGGGACCAGCGCGGCTCGCGGGTGATCCGGGGCAACGTCCTGGCCATCCCGGTGGCCGGCAGCCTCATCTACGTCGAGCCCATCTACCTGCAGGCCGAGACCGCCGCCTACCCGGAGCTGCGCCTGGTGGCCGTCATGTCCGACGATCGCCTCAGCTACGCCGAAACCTTTGCCGACGCCCTCGCCGGGCTGTACGGTGAGGGGGCCGCCGGCCCGGGACCCGGCACCGCGCCGGCCAGCCTCGCCGAGCAGATCGCCCGCGCGCAGGCGGCGTTCGACGCCTACCTCGCCGCCCTGGGCGAGAAGCGCTTCGCGGATTCCTCCGCGGCGCTGGACGACCTCGCCGCCGCCCTCACGGAGCTGGCGGCCACCGAAGCGGAAGGAACGGCCCGATGACCCCCGAAGCCGAGCCGAGGACCCGCGTGCCCACGGGCATCGCCGGACTCGATCTGATCCTCGACGGCGGCCTGCTGCGGTCGCGGACGTGCCTGGTCAGCGGCGCCGCTGGCACGGGCAAGACCACCCTGGCGCTGGAATTCCTGCGCGAGGGGCTGCGCCGCGGCGAACGCTGCCTCTACCTGACGCTGCTGCAGTCGGAGAGCGACCTCGCCGACGTGGCCGCCTCCCACGGCTGGACCCTCGCGGGCCTCGACGCCGGACACCTCCCGGAGCAGACCTGGAGCGAGGAGGGCGAGCAGACCCTCTTCAGCGCCTTCGAGGTGGAGCTCGACGAGATCACCTCCGCCATCACCGCGTTTCTCGAGCGCCACCGCCCCCAGCGCCTGGTCCTCGACTCGGTGGGCGAGCTGGGCCTGTTGATGGAGAACCCCCACCAGCTCCGCCGCGCCCTGCTGCGCCTGAAGCTGGAGATCGATCGCCAGGGCTGCACCACCATCGTGACGGCGGCCGATTCCGTGGTGGAGATGGCGCTCGCCCTCGATACCCTCTTCCACGGCGTCATCCGCCTGGAATGCCAGCCGGCCCTCTATGGCCGTACGCGGCGCCAGCTGGAGGTGGTCAAGCAGCGTGGCGCCGCCTATCTCGAGGGCCGCCACGACATGCGCATCCGCTCCGGCGGCCTGTCCGTCTATCCGCGCCGGGATCCGGCGCCGGACCTCACCGCCGGCGGCGACCTGCAGGGCCGCCGGGAGATCTCCAGCGGCGTGCCGGCCCTCGATCGCCTCACCGGCGGCGGACTGGAGCTGGGGACCTCCTGTCTGGTGGCCGGGACGTCCGGCGCGGGCAAGAGCACCATCGCGTCCCTCTATGCCGAGTCGATGGCGCGCGAGGGTGGGCGGGCGGCGGTGTACTGCTTCGACGAGCGCCGCGAGACGTTCCTGCGGCGGTGCTCGGGACTCGGCCTGCAGCTGCCCCGGTACGTGGACCAGGGTCAGGTGGAGCTGCGGGAACTGGCCGTGGGGGAGATCCCGGCCGGGGAGTTCGTCGATGCGGTCCGCACCGCGGTGCGTGAGCGTCAGACGAAGGTGGTGATCATCGACAGCATCAGCGGCTACCTCAACGCCATGTCCGGGGCCCAGGAGGTGATCCTGCAGCTCCACGAGCTGGTCTCCTGGCTGGGATCGGCGGGCGTGCTGACGCTCATGATCATCACCGATCACGGCCTGCAGGCCGACCGTCAGGAGATCGACGCCAGCTACCTGGCGGACGCGGTCCTCCAGCTGCGCCACTTCGAGGCGCACGGTGCCATGCATCGCTGCATCGCCATGATCAAGAAGCGCGACGGCGCCCACGAGACCACCATCCGGCAGTTCCGCACCGGCCCCGACGGCGTGGACGTGGGCCCGCCGCTGCGGGATTTCCGGGGCGTGCTCGGCAACGCGCCGGTCTACCACGGCGCGCGGGATCAGGTGATGGACGGCGGGGGCCCCGGCGACGTCGGGGGCTCGGGCCATGCCGACTGACGGGCGCACCGACGCCGCCACCGGCGACGACCTCGCCGTGGTGACCCTGGTCCGGCCCGGACGCGACGCCTCGCTGGTCGCCGGCCTGCTCCGCCGGGCGGAGATCTCCCATCGTCCGGTGAGCGACCTGGCGGCGCTCTACGACCGCATCCTCGCCGGGTGCGGACCGGTGGTGGTGGCCTCGGAGATGCTCCGTGGCGGCACCGCCGCGCTCGGACGCACCCTGGCCACGCAGCCGAACTGGTCGGACGTCCCGGTGATCCTCTTCGCCAGGGAACACACCCGCCTCGCCGCGGAGTTCACGCCGTTGATCGACCGCAGCAACACCACGCTCCTGCGCCGGCCGGTCCAGTCGGTGACCTTCCTGACGGTGGTGCGCTCGGCGGTGGCCGACCGCGAGCGGCAGTACGCGGTGCGGGACCTGCTGGACTCCCTCGAGCGGCTCAACCGCCGCAACCGCCGGCGGATCATCCAGCTCCAGCGGCTGGCGGTCCAGCTGACGCGCGCCGAGGAACGGGAACGCCGCCGGCTCGCCGGCCTGCTCCACGACGATCTGCAGCAGCTCCTGGTGGGGGCGCAGTTCCGCCTCAACGTCCTGGAACGGCGGCTCCGCAGCGGACGCGATCTCGGCGAGCCCCTGCAGGAACTGGGGCAGCAGATCACCGCGGCCATCGAGCAGTCCCGCAACCTCTCCCACGAGCTGACTCCCCCGCCCCTGCGTCGGCGCAGCCTGGGCGAGGCGCTCCAGTGGCTGGCCGACCGCATGCGCAGCTTCTATCGCCTGGACGTGACGCTCGAGGCCGATGCGGAACTGAGCCTGGATTCCGAGGACATGGAGATCTTCGCCTACCGTACCGTCCAGGAGCTGCTCTTCAACGTGGTCAAGCATGCCGGCACCGACCGGGCCTGGGTGCGGTTCCAGGCCGACGGCGACCATACCGAGATCCTCGTGCAGGACCAGGGCCGCGGCTTCGACCCGCCGTCGCCGGATGCCGAGGTCAGCGAGGATCCCGGTCTGGGGCTCTTCAGCATCGCCGAGCGCGCCGAGCTCCTCGGCGGCGGCATGGAGGTGTGGAGCGAGCCGGGCGCGGGTTGCCGGGTGTGCCTGCGCATCCCCCGCCGGCCGGCGGCCC
>JAASSM010000308.1 GCA_021767885.1 bacterium
CAGGCCCACGCTGACGCCGGAGCTGAAGGCGAGGCTGGCGGGATTCCAGTTCGCGGCGTCGACGCCCCGGGCGACGGCGGTCTGGGCTCCGGCCATGCCCACGGCGCGGGCGTCGCCGCTGGCGGCCGCGGTGCCGGCGATCAGGAGGCAGGCGAGGGCCAGCAGAGCGGTGCGGCTCGGTTCGGATGTCTGGGTGGTCATCGGTTGTCCTCCGCTTGACGGGTCGGCCGGACGCGGCCGGCTACTCCTGGTCCTCGTCGGGATCGTGGACGTCCACGTCCAGGCTGATCACACCCTGCACGGTGACGTAGTCGCTGGTCAGCACCCGCACCGGGTTGCCCTCGGTGCTGGGCAGGATCACCTCGATCACGCTGTGGAGACCCTCGGTGGCCAGGACCTGGGTCTCGGCCGCGGTGAGGGCGATCTCGGGCCGGCTGATGCGCGGCGCGGACACCTCGCCGCTCTGCGGATCCACCTCGCCGGCCTGGACGCTGACCGGGCCGATGGCCAGGACGGGGTCGGTCTTGATGGAGGTGGTGTCCGGGCTGAAGAGCAGCCGGGTCTCGATGCCCACCGGCAGATGGTTGAGCACCTCGAGGGTGATGCTGGCGGCGCCGGCATGGTCGCCGATGAGGTCGCGGGTGTCAGCGTCGAGGTCCAGATCCTCGGGGTCGCCGTAGAGGCTGCTGGACTCGACGATCACCTCCACCGGCGAGGTGATGCGCCAGCTGACCACGGCATGGTCGCCCGGCCGCACGGTGCCGATCTGGCCGTCCCCGCCCAGGTGGACGCCGCCCGCCAGGCTGATCTCGGTGGGCAGGTTGTTCAGGAAGTCCACGATCCCGCTGTTGGTCTCGTCCAGGGTGATCACGGTGACCGCGGCACGGTCGGCATCGGCGGCGGCGATCTGCTCCTGGACGTCCAGGGTCCGCACCACGCCGGCGGCGTTCTCGCCGGCCAGGTGGAACTGCGCCTGGGCGCTCAGGCCGGCGGTGTTGGTGAGCTGGAGCTCGAGGGTCGCGCGCTGCAGCAGCAGGCCCTCGATCTCGTCGGGAAGGTCGATCTCCTCCTGCATGGGGTCGAAGTCGTAGACCAGCTCGGGCACCGTGCCGGTGACCGAGCCGAAGCTGATGCGGCCGGCGCCGAGGTCGGCCACCAGGCCAGCGTCGGCGTCCAGCAGGACGGGCTGGCTGCCGCTGCCTGGGCTGGTCACCGTCACGGTGGCGGTCAGCTCGGTGAGCGTCTGGCCGGCCGGGGCCTGGACGATGCGGCCGGCGAAGTCCGCCGTTTGCGTCGCCTGCTCGCCGGCGCCGAGATCGAGCACCAGGGAGAGGGGCTGGTCGTCGAGGTCCACGACCTGCGGCCAGGTCACGGTGGCCTGGCAGGGGATGGACAGCTCGTTCTCGACCGTCAGGTCGAGGGCGCCCTCGGCGATGATCGCGCGGACCACGGCATAGTCCGCGGGCAGGGCGGTGGCGATCTCGGTGGTGAACTCCTGGGCGCCGACCACGGCCCGGGCCTCGCTCACCTGCAGGCCGGAGAACGCCGCCTGCACCGCGATCTCCGCCTGGGCGTCCACGGTCACGGGCGTGCCGCCGGAGCCCGGGGAACCACCGGCCAGGCGGACCGCCAGGTCGCCCGGCAACGTGACGCCGGCGAGGTCGGCCTGCTCGGTGGCCTGGCCGCCGCCGGCGATGGGATCGAAGTCCACGGTGGCCACGGCCAGGCCGCTGCCCGGGTCCACCAGCTCGAGCACCAGGCGCTCTGGCCCGCTGTCGGCGGAGATGGGCACTGGCAGGCCGTTGGACACCGTCACCGCGAGCGTGCCGGCCGACAGGGTGGCGCTCTCGATCTCGGGCAGATCCTGCGCGTCGCTGGCGGCATCGAAGGTGAACCCCGGCACGGGACTGGTCAGACCATCGAGCAGGGCGGCCTCCGGATAGAGGTCCACCAGGGCGAACTGGAAGTCGGTGGGGGCGGCCAGCTCCACGGTGAACTCGCCCAGGTCGCCGCGGACGGACTGCGGATCCACGTCGGCACCGAGGTCGAAGTCGAGGGCCACGGTGTCGGGGTCGCCGTCCACCTGGAATCCCAGCGCGCCGTCGGCCAGCTCGATGAGATAGTCCTCGTCGTCCACGGCGTCGATGATGTCCAGCCGTTCCTCGCCCAGGGGGAGGGTCAGGCGGGTCTGGTAGCGGGGCAGTTCGGGCTCGGCGATCTCGCAACCGGCGGCCGCGAGGGCCACCAGGGCGAGGAGCCAGAGCCGGAGGGCCCGCGCGCGCGGGCCGGCGTCGATGGTCGGGAGCATGGTCCGGTCCTCCGGGATGGTGCCCGATGCAGGGATCGGGCGACCCGCAGAAAGACGCGTTCCACCTGCGGCCGAGGGCGTGACGGGGACGCATGGGGACGGTCGGGGAATCATGGGGAACCGGAGGGAGCCGGTCCCATGGACGCCGCGGCATCCGGGACTTCTGTAATGCCCGTGTCTGGCGGTCCCCCGTTGCAGATCGCAACGGTGCGTGAGGCTTGACCGCGCCCGATGGTGGTTCCTAGTATCCCGGAAGGGCGTCCGGTCCCTGCCCCACCCCGCGACCCGCGCCGAGAGGTCCCCGTGCCGCGATACCTGCTGCGCCGTCTGCTGCACTCCCTGCTGCTGATCCTCGGCCTGCTGACCGTGGTCTTCTTCCTGGTGCACCTGGTGCCCGGAGATCCGGCCGAGATGGTGGACGAGCAGCATCTCGGCGGGGAGAGCCGGGAGTTCCTGCGTGCGCGGCTGGGGCTGGACCGGCCGCTGGGCGTCCGCTACCTGGAGTGGCTGGGCGGGGCGGTCACGGGCGACTGGGGAACCAGTCTGCGGCAGCAGCGGCCCGTCTCCACGATCCTGGCCGAGGCCATCCCCAGCACGCTGCTGCTGACCGTCAGCGCCCTGGTGGTGGAGTTGCTGGCCGGTGTGGCCGTGGGCCTCCTGGTGGCCTGGCGGCCCGGCCTGCGGCGGATCCGCCTGCTGAATCTGGGCGGTCTGGTGCTCTACTCCCTGCCCAGCTTCTGGCTCGGTCTGCTGGCCATCATGCTCTTCGCCCGTGGGCTGGGCTGGCTGCCCGCCGGCGGCATGCAGGCGCCCGATGTGGAGTACCTCGGCTTCCCGGCACGGCTGCTCGACCTCCTGCGGCACCTGGCGCTGCCGGTCCTGGTGCTGGGCCTGGGCAACTTCGCCGTCACCGCGCGCCACGTCCGTGCGGCCGCGGCCCGGACCCTGGCCAGCGACTGGATCCTCGCGGCGCGGGCGCGGGGCATCCCCGAGCGACGCATCCTCTGGCGGCACACCCTGCGCGGCGCCGCCCTGCCCGTCCTCACCCTGGTGGGCCTGAGCCTGCCGGGCCTGTTCGGCGGCGCGGTGGCCGTGGAGGAGGTGTTCGCCTGGCCCGGCATGGGGCGGGTGGCCATCCAGGCGCTCCTGGCCCGGGACTACCCGGTGATCATGGCGGTGACGGCCATGGTGGCGGTGCTGGTGGTGCTCGGCTCGCTGCTGGCGGACCTGGCCTGCCGCTGGGCCGATCCCCGCCTGCGTCTGGATGCGGACGACCGGGAGGTGCGCTGATGGCCGCCGCACCTCCGGCCACGATCCCGGCCCCGGCGCCGGGCGTCCGGCACGGTCGGCAGGACCTCCGCGCCGGGGCGGCCCTGGTGGCGGTGGGCGTGCTGGTCGCCCTGGCGGCGGGGATCCTCGCACCCGGCGACCCGGCGGCGCTCGGACCGGTGGGCCAGTCCCTGCGACCGCCAGGGCCGGGCCATCCGCTCGGGACCGACACCCTGGGCCGGGACGTGCTGGCGCGCCTGATCCACGGGGCGCGGGCGTCGTTGCTGGTGGGCTGGGCGAGCACGCTGCTCGCGGTGGCCCTGGGATCGGTGGTGGGCCTGGCGGCGGGCCTGGGCTCGCGGCGGATGCAGCGCCTGCTCACCATCCTGATCGATCTCTTCCTCGCGCTGCCCGGGATCTACCTGGTGCTGCTGATCGTGGCCTTCTCGCGGCC
>JAASSM010000309.1 GCA_021767885.1 bacterium
TCGGGCCGGTTAGGGAGGGTCATTCCACCGTCTCGGCGACCTGGAGCAGCGGCATCGGTGGGAAGCGGCCCAAGCGCCTGGCCACCGTCATGTTGATGACGATGGCGAAGTCGTCGATACGCGCCACGGGCAAGCGGCCAGGGGAGATGCCCTCGACCAGGATGCGCTCCGCCTGCCGGCCGGCCAGGCGGCCGACGTCGTAGTAGCGCGGCGCCACGGAGAGCAGGGCGGAGGCGTGACGCACCAGCCCCTCGTAGGGGCTGAGCACCGGCAGCCCCCGCGCTACCGCCGCCGTCGTGAAGGCCTCACCGTGCCGCTGCAGGAAGGAGGAGGAGCCGAGGTAGAGCGCATCGACCCTCGCCTCCGCCAGGGCATCCAGGCCCGCCTCGAAGTCGGCCAGCACCGGGCTTCCGGCCTTGCCGTCTTGCACCTCGAGGGCCACCAGCTCGAAGCCCTGCCGCTCGGACAGCGCCTCGAGCTCCCGCGCCTTGAGCACCGAGTTGGGCTCGCTGGCATGATAGAGAAGGCCCAGGCGTCGAAAGCCGGGGAAGTAGGCACGCAGCGTCTGGAGGTTCACCTCCTCCGGCACCCGGTTGTAGGTGCCGGTCAGGTTCGCCCGCCCGGTTGCCTCCAGGCTCTCGACCAACCCCGCGCCGACGGGGTCCGCCACGATGGTGAACACCTGCGGCAACTCCCGGTTGAAGGCCGGGTCGCCGGCCTGCTTCAGGGTGCCGACAAGCCCGCGTGACACGCTGGTCCCCCAGGAGAGGAGCAGGTCGACCGGCAATGCCCTGGCCTCCTCGAGGAAGCTGGGCAACCGGGAGGTGTCCTGCCCCGCATCACGCAGCAGGAAGTCCACCTCGTGGCCACGCTCGCGCAGGTAGTCCTGGAACCCTTGGCAGGCCTGCTCGCAGCCGCGCCAGGTGACGATCATGACGCTGAAGGCCGACGCCTGCAGCGGCCAGAGCACCAGGACCAGGCCCGCCAGCACGCCTCGCACCACTCCCCGCCTGCTCATCGCTCGCTCCTCGCCGTGCGTCTTCCTAGGGTGCCGACCACAGTATAGAGAACCGCCCCCGGGGCCACCGCAGCGACCACCAGCAGCAGGCTGGCGCGATGGCCCAGGGCCTCCAGCCAGAGTGCGCAGAGCAGCAGGCCACCCAGCGCCCCGAGGCGATCGACGAGGCGCAACAGGGAGAGCATCCGGGGGGCCTGGTCGCTCAGGGCGCGCACCTCCGCATGCACCGGGCCGCGCAGCAGGGCATGCCCCAGCCCTAGGGTGACCATGGCCAGGGCAAGGGCCGCCGGGGCCTGACCCTGCGTCATGCCCGCCAGGGCGGCGAGCGACAGGCCACCCCCGAGGATGATGGGCGCGCGGGGACCGAGCTCGCCGTCGGCAAGACGACTGGCCAAGGAGCCGACCAGCACGGCGGCCAGGTAGTAGAGCATCACCACCCGCGCCACCAGCGCCGGCCCGCCGCCCTTATCGGCCAGGATGAGCGGCGTCAGGTACCACACGACGACGGCAGTGGTCAGGTTCATCGGCATGGCGATGCCGAACAACAGCAGGGAGAGCCGCGGCCGGCGGCGCAGCAGCGGCCAGGCCGCGCCATCCCCGGCGGGTGGGGCCCGGCGTCTCGGGTCGGCGTCGCCGGCGGTCCCGCGCATCATCACGCCGGCCAGGACCCCGGCCAGGATAAGCAGCAGCGCGGCGCTAACGAAGGCCAGCAGGTAGCCGAAGCGCTCGGCCAGCAGGCCCCCGAGTGCCGAGCCACAGAAGACGCCGCCGAGGACGACCGACATGCTGACGCCCAGGGCCTCCCCGCCGGCCGGCGTCGCCTGCGCCCGCAGCGCATACTCCTGGCAGGCGATGATGGCCAGCGCATAGCCGACCGCCAGCAGCAGGCGCCAGAGCGTAAGGGTGACGACGTCCTGGCTCATGCCCATCCCCACCAGCGCCAGCGCGGTGCAGGGAACAGCCAGCAGGAACAGCCGCCGCGCACCGATGCGGGCAGACAGCTGGCCCGCGAAGGGCACGGTCACCGCCAGGCCCAGCAGGTAGACCAGCAGCGGAGCGGAGGCGGCGAGTTCCGCCGAGAGCCACGCCGGACGCGCCAGGGAGCGGGCATAGAGCGGCATGAAGGCGGTCGACACCTCGGTGGCCACCGAGAACAGGAACAGGGCCAGGCGCGTGTCGTTGAGATCGGAAAGCCGCAGCAGCCCCGGCCGGCCGGCACAGGCACGCCACCTCGACGCCGCGGCAAGCGCCTCGCGGCCGGCGGGAGCCAGCGTCGCGAGGCGCTGGGCGAGGTCCTCGGCGTGGTCGTTGAAGCGCCGGGTCACCCGTTCGAGGCCACCGATGCCGCCAGGCCTGACGCGGTGGAGAAAGCGGCCATCCCGCTGCTCCCCGATCAGGGCCAGGGTGCGGCGCAGCGGCTTGCCGACGGTTTCGGCCACCACCACATGCACCAGCATGACGGCCACCACCACGGCCACCAGGGCCAGCACCAGGACGTCGAGGAACATCTCCCCCAGGCGCGTCTGGATAAAATGCGTCGCGGTCTCGACCCTCACCTGGCCCAGCAGGGTCCCGTCGGCGAACAGCGGCAACGTATGAAACAGCGGGGCCGTCCAGACCCCGCCGATCCACTCCAGGCCCGGCGCCCGCCCGCTCGTCCGCCGCGCTTCCGCCAGCACCCCGCCGTCCGGCGCCAGGATGGCGATGCGCTCGACCTCCTCGAACCTGGCCAGCACCATCTGGATATGCTGCTCCAGGCCGGTGATCGCCCCGAGCGGGACCCCCAGCTCCAGCGCCTGCTGGAGGTCGCCCTGCAGGAGGCTGGCCACCAGCTGGATGCGCTCGCTCAGCTCGGGCTCCACGGCCCGGTCGAAGGCCAGCAGGGCCATCACTCCCAGGGCCACCACGGTGGCCAGCACCCCCGCGGCCACCACCAGCGCGAGGCGCAGCCGGAGATGGCGCTCCCAGGGGGCCGTCCTCACTTCCGACCTCCTGCTGGGGACGGCGGAAACGACCGGCAGGCCGCCTGATAACGCCGCTCGGCGGCATCGAGCAGCTCCGCCAGCTCCTCCTCCTGCGGCGACAGACCCGTTCCCTGCACCAGAGTAACCCCGCCCGGCCGCCAGCAGCGTCGCTCGAAGGCGTCGATGGCCTGTTCGAGTCGACGGCAGTCATCGACCTCCCTGGCCAGGGCCCGACGCAGCGGCAGCCAGCCCGCCACGGCGGCGATGAGCCAGACCAGCAGCGCCAGCATCGACAGCTCGGCCGACATGGCCAGGACGCGGGCCTGGCTAAGGCGACGCGGGTAGACCAGGAGAACCCCGCCCAGCGACTCGCCGGTGACGCCGTCGATGGACACGCCGCTGATGAACTGGTCGCCGCTCTCGAGGTACCAGGGAGCGCCCGCCGCCGCCCGGTGCCGGCGGATGATCTCCTCACCGACCCGCGTCGGCGGCTCTGGCCGGGTGGAGTGCACCACCCGGCCGTCAGGTGCGAAGACATGGATCGCCTCGATCAGGGCGTCGGTCTGTCGAGAGCGTTCGAGCACCGCCGGCGCATTGCGCACCTGGCCCAGCGACAGGCCGAGACCGGCCGCGATGGTGAAGGGCGCGGCCGTACGCTCGGCCAGCACGCCCAACCGCTCGCCGGTCAGGCCACCGTCGATGCCGGCGTAACGCAGCGTGGCCAGGCCCACGAAGAGGGCCAGCACGACGAGGTTGACCAGCATGATCGTCGCCCAGGCCCGCCAGAAGAGGGTCATCTCGCCTCGCAACTCAAGGAGCGGTCACCCCAGTGTGGCACCGCCATGGGACGACTGCCGTCGAGCTTCCCACGGGCGATCAACGTCGCAGGATCACCAGCCAGCGACCCAGGTTGAGGATGCTGGCCAATGAGGCCGCCACATAGGTGAAGGCGCAGGCGGTGAGCACATGGCGGGCGCCGGGCATGTCGTAGGGCGGGATGTACTCCTTGAGCAGCGGCAGGGCGCGCTGGAAGCTGGCGTCGAACTCCA
>JAASSM010000310.1 GCA_021767885.1 bacterium
CAGGCGAAGATGGCCTCGCTGGGTCGGCCGAGCTGCAGGCAGCAGTCGCCGATGAGGTACTGGGCGTAGGCCACCACCTTGGCGTCGGGGAAGTTCTGGACGATCTGCTCGAGCTGGCGCATGGACTCGTCGAAACGCCCCTCGCGGAAGGTGACGCAGGCCATCTTGTAGCGCGCGTTGGGCACGAACGGGCTCCGCGGATAGACCTCCAGGAAATCGCGGTAGCTGCGCACCGCCACGGTGTTCTGGCCGGAGTGGTAGAACGCCTCGGCGATGGAGAAGGCGACGTCATCGGCCAGCGGGCTGTCCGGGAAGCGGCGCAGCACCTGCTTGTAGCGCTGGATGGCCAGGATGTACTGACCGGTCTCCTCGAGCGTGCGGCCCAGGAAGTACAGGCCACGGTCGGTGGGGACCTGCTCGAAGTACTCACGGGCCTCGTCGTGGCGGCCATCGTGGAAGGCGAACAGGCCGAGCGCGAACTTGACCTCCTGCAGGTCGGCGTAGCCGGGGCGCCGCTCCAGCAGCTCACGGTACGCCTCCTCCAGGCGCAGCCAGTTGCCCTGGACGATGTATGCCTGGCCCAGCTCGTAGAGGCCCTCGGCCAGCAGGAAGGTGTCGTCGTAGCGGCTCACCAGGCGCTTGTACTTCTCCACCGCCTCGTCGTAGCGCGCCAGGTTGAAGAGGCACTCGCCCTCGCGCAGGAGCACGGAGGCCTCGGGGTAGTCGTCGCGGCCGGGATACTTGCCCACGCGGTCGTACTCGCGCAGCGCGCCCTCCCAGTCGCCCACGGCCTGGTAGCACTCGCCCACCATGAACTGGGCGGACGCGGCCCGGGGGCTGTCGTCGTAGGTGTCCACGAACAGGCGATACTGCTGCATGGCCGCGGACTTGTCGGCGCCGTTGGTGAAGGCCTCGCCCGCGGCGCGCCAGAGAGCGTCCTCGGGCGGGACCGTGGGGGCATCGGCGGCGAACGCCGCGGTCGCCATCAGCAGGACGGCCAGCAGGCCGCGTAGGAGGGCGGCCGTACGGGCGGCCGGCGGGTTCACTCGCTGGATCATCGCTCACTCCCCTCGGCCGCGCTGCGCGCGCTGCCGCCGATTTCCAGGCGGATGGGCGTCCGGGTGCGTTCCCGGAAGCCGAGCACCTCCACCTCGCTCTCGTAGTCCCAGATCTGGCCCAGCTCGTCCACCACCAGCACGGCGGCGGTGTAGCGGCCATCGTCGACCAGGCGGCCGTCGGTGTCGGCGCCGTCCCAGGTCACCGCGTCGGGCGGGCTGCCCGCGCCCTCGAGGCGACGGATCTCCTGGCCGCGCACGTCCTCGATCACCACCTGCCAGCGATCGATCTCCCCGCGCACGGCGGTGCGGATGCCGAAGGTCACCGAGCGGTCGGTGCCAGAGGGGCTGAACAGGGTGCGGTCGCGGTCCATCTTCACGCCGTAGGGCACGCCGAAGCGCAGGGTGGCCGAGACCACGTTCTGGCTGCCGAGCTCGGTGTTGACGAAGGCGTAGTCGAACTGCCAGTTCTCCCAGCGCAGGCCGGCGCCGGCGGCCCACTGCTCGCGGCCGCCGTCGTAGCCGCCACGGATGGCCACCTGGCGCAGCGGCCACAGCTCCAGGCCGCCGTGGAAGCTGGTGTCCATCCAGCGGGTGCGCACCGCGTCGGCGGTCATCAGCAGACGGCCCTGGAAGAAGCGCAGGGCGAGGCCGCCGCGCAGGCTGTGCGGCAGCTCCTCCTCGTCCTCGATGAGCGTGATCTTCGGCGCCAGGGCGTTCTGGATGGAGAAGCCCAGGCCGATGGCCTGGTGCGGACGATAGTGCAGGCCCAGGTCCACGCCGGTCCCCGACCCGCTGGCGCCGCCGATGTCCTGACGGACGGTCTTCAGCGTCACCCCCACGGCGAAGCGGCCGAACGGCCGGGCCCAGCCCAGCGAGAAGATGCCCTCGTCCTCGCTGAAGGTCTCGTCCAGGTCGGTGTACATGTCGGTGCGCTGGAAGTCGCCGCTGGTGGTGTAGGTGCCCGCCAGCGCGAACGTGCCCCAGCTGGCCGTGGGCAGGCCCAGGGTCATGAACCCGTAGTGGGTGTCCATGCCGAGCGACGCGCCCATGCCCGACAGCTCCATGGTCCGCAGCGAGGCGTAACCGGCGGGGTTCCAGTAGCTGGTGGCCGCGTCGTCCGCCAGGCCGCCCACGGCGTTGCCCAGGGCCAGGCTGCGGGCGCTGGCGCCGTAGCGCAGGTAGCCCCCCGGCACGCCGGCGTCGTTGGCGCCGAGGGCCGTGCCGGCCACCGTCAGCAGCAGGCCCAGCGCGAGGTTCCGCAGATGCATGGTCATGGTGCCTCCGTCGTCGATACGCATCACTTCACCACCGCGATCTTGCGCCGCAGATCCATGCCGGCGCCGTGGATGCGGCAGATGTAGCCGCCGTTGCCCACCACCCGGCCCTTGCCGTTGCGGCCGTCCCAGACGAACTGCTCGGTGGCGCCGGCGGTGGTGGTCAGCTGGTCGCTGAAGACCACGTCGCCGTAGAGGTCGTAGATGGTCACGTTCACCGGCCCGGAGCCCGTGGCGTTGAACAGGATCACGGTCTCCTCGCGGCCGGCGCGGAAGGGGTTGGGACGGTTGGTGACGTCCTGGTCGGTGGTCATGTCGGCGGCGGTGTAGAGCGTCAGGCTCTTGACCGCCTCGGCCACGCCGCCGGTCTCCTCGGCGTAGAACCGCAGGACGTGCTGGCCGGGGGTGGCGAACTCGGGCCCCAGGTCGGCCAGGGTGAAGGCCTCGGTGTAGAGCGTGCGCGGGCGGGGATCGTCGGTGACGTCCACGTCGAACCACACGCCCTGCACCGGGTCGGGACCCTCCACGGTGGTGGTCAGGGTGATCTCGGTGCTCGGCAGCACGTAGTAGCCGTCGCCGTAGGCCGCGGCCTCGGGGAAGAGCGTGGCCGTGGTCACCGGCGGGCCGAGCAGGGTGATGGCCACCGGCGGGGACATGGCGTCGCCCGCGGCGGCCTGCAGCAGCAGATCGGCCGAGCCATGGTCGGTGACGTGGAGGCTGGTGGTGGCCTCGCCATCCACGTTGGCCACCAGGGGCGCACTGGCGCCGCGCACCGAGCCCAGCCCGGCGTCGCCCTCCAGCACCCAGACGGTCACCGGGGTGCCGGCCACGGCGTTGCCCGAGGCGTCGGTGGCGTGCACGCGCAGGGTGATGCGGTCACCCGGGCGCAGGGGGCGGTCCAGTTCCTGGCCGGGCAGGTCCTCGGCGACCAGGGTGCATACCGAAACCGGCGCCGGCCGTACCACGATCACCTCGCTGAAGAACTGCTCGCCGGTGGCGTCGCTGACCTTGATGTAGATGGACTCGGCGCGGTCGTAGCTCTGGGCCGCGAACTCGCGGATACCCTGGGCGGTGGTGCCCACGGTGTCGGCGAGGACGCCGGCGGGCGAGAGCGAGAAGTCCGGCCGCGGGGCGTTGCCGCTGTAGGCGGTCAGCACGAACGAGCGGTCGTCGCTGGTGACGATCTCGCCGGTGACGATGTCCACGCGGCGGACGGTCATGGCGAAGGGCTCGCCGGCGATGGCGGTGTCGGGCACGTCCACGGCGTAGCGCACGCCCTCGGGCACCACCGTCAGCACGTCGCTGTAGGAGGTGCGGCCCCGGCTGTCGCGCACGCGGATGACGATGTCCTCGCTGGCGGCGTAGTGCTGGCCGCCGATCACCGCCTCGCCCGCGGTGAGCGTTCCCCCGGTGATGCCCAGCTCCGCCGAGGCGGCGCTGCGGTCGGGACGCAGGGCGGTCATCTCGAAGGCGCCGCCGGCCTGGATGCGCTCGCCGGTCTCCGGGTTCACCAGGCGGACGGTGAGCGAGAAGGTGGCCGGCGGGCCGGCGGTGACCACCGCCGGGTCCGGCAGGACCACGCGGTACTCGGCCTCGTTGACCGGGATGTCCACGCGGCCGGACGCCACCGCGGGATGGTCCGGATCCACGGCGAAGACGCCCACCAGACCCGGGTTGCCGAGCACGATC
>JAASSM010000311.1 GCA_021767885.1 bacterium
CCCCGGGACCGCGCCCTCACCGGGCTCACCGACCCCACCGGCCGCGGCGTCGCCCGCCCCCGATCCGCTCGCTGCCAACGGAATCGCCGCCACGGCCAGTCCCCCGAGCACCGCTCACGAGGAACCGGCGATGTCCTCCAGCTCGGCCCAGCGCTGGTAGGCCGCGTCCAGCTGCTCCGTCACCGCCGCCAGTTCCGCCTGCAGGCCCGCCACGGCCGACGCCCGGTCCCGGTAGAGCCCGGGATCGGCCAGCTCGGCGTGGATCGCCGCCTGGCGGGATTCCAGCTCCTCGATCTGGCCGGGCAGCGCCTCGAGCTCGCGCTGCTCGCGCCATTTCAGCCGCCGGTGCGGGGACGCGGCCGCGACCCCCGGATCCGTCGCGGCGCCGCCACGTGCGTCGGCCTGCTCGCCGGACGCGCCCGTCCGCACGTCCGCTCCCCGGGGTCCGGCCTCCGCCGCCACGATGGCATCCCAGCCTCCGGACTGCCGTTGCCAGTCCGCGTATCCGCCCACGTACTCCGCCGCCCCGCCCTGGCCATCGAGGACCAGGGTGCTGGTGACCACGTCGTCCAGGAACCGGCGGTCGTGGCTGACGAGCAAGACGGTGCCGGCGAACTCCGACAGCAGATCCGCGAGCAGCTCGAGGGTCTCGAGGTCGAGGTCGTTGGTGGGCTCGTCCAGCATCAGGAGGTTGGCCGGGCGGGTCAGCAGGCGGGCCAGCAGCAGCCGGTTGCGCTCCCCGCCGGAGAGCGAGCGCACCGGCTGATCGCAGCGGGCCGGGGAGAAGAGGAAATCCTGGAGGTAGCTGATCACGTGGCGCGGGTTGCCGCCGACGGTCACCTTCTCCTGGCCCTCGGCCACGTTCCAGCGCACCGAGCGCTCGGGATCGAGGGTCTCGCGCAGCTGGTCGAAGACCGCCACCGCGACCCCCTCGCCCAGTTCCACCTGCCCGCCGCTGGGCGGCAGGTCGCCCAGCAGCGTGCGCAGCAGGGTGGTCTTGCCGGCGCCGTTGGGGCCGATGATGCCCACGCGGTCGCCACGCAGCACGGTGAGGTCGAGGTCGCGGCAGAGGGTGCGGCCGCCACGGGCCACCTGCAGATCGCGGGTGCGGATCACCAGCCGGCCCGAGCGCGGGGCCGCCGACGCCTCGAGGCGCACCTCCCCCTCGCGTCCGCGGCGCGCGGCCCGCTCCTGCCGCATGGCCTGCAGGCGCCGCACGCGCCCCTCGTTGCGGGTCCGCCGGGCCTTGATGCCCTGCCTCAGCCAGGCCTCCTCCTGCGCCAGCTTCCGGTCGAACTCGCGCCGTTGCTGCTGCTCGGTGGCCAGCAGGGCCTCCTTGCGGGCGAGCCAGGTGTCGAAGTCGCAGGTCCAGTCCACGAGCTGGCCCCGGTCCAGCTCCACGATCCGTCGCGTCAGGCGGCGCAGCAGGGCGCGGTCGTGGGTGACCAGGAGCAGAGCCCCCTGCCAGCGGTCGAGCAGGCCCTCGAGCCAGGCGATGGACGGGATGTCCAGGTGGTTGGTGGGCTCGTCCAGCAGCAGCAGGTCCGGCTGGCCCACCAGGGCGCGGGCCAGCAGGACCCGCCGCTTCTGGCCGGCGGACAGCCGGGCGGTCTCCGCGGCGGGGTCCAGCTGCATGCGCGCCAGCAACCGTTCCACCGCCAGCTCCGCCTGCCAGGCCTCCTGTGCCGGAGCCCCGGCGGCCACCACGTCGGCCACCGGGCCGGCCAGGCCCGCCGGGACGTCCTGGGGCAACAGGGCGATGCGCGCTCCGCGCGCCACCACGCGCTCACCCGCGTCGGCGGGCCGCTGCCCGGCGATGAGCTCCAGCAGGCTCGTCTTGCCGGTGCCGTTGCGACCGATGAGGCTCACCCGTTCGCCGGCTTCCAGGCGCAGATCCACGCCCGCCAGCAGCTCGGGGCCGCCGCAGGCCAGGTGCACGTCGCGGAGTTCGAGCAGGGCCATGGTCGCTCCTCGCAGATGCCGCGGGTTTCCCTCAAGTCCGCATCGGACCAGTACGATAAGACCACCAGAGGATGGTGGAAAGCGACGCTCCGCCGACCACCGGCAACGCCCGGTCAGGAACAACGCCATGTCCGACCCGTCCAGCACCACCCAGGCCGAGGCTCCCCCGGGCTTCGAGCTGCGGCTGAGCAGCGACCGGCTCGCCGTGCTGGTCAGCGCGCCCGATCCCCATGCCAACCTCCCGGCGCTCGCCGCCCGCATCGCGCGCGAGCTGCCCCCCTTCGAGCTGGCCGTCGAGGTGGGCGAGGACATCCTGCGCGAGCTGCTCGAGCAGGCGTGTGAGCCCGGAGACCACCTCGTGGAGTTCCCGCTGCTCACCGGGCAGCCCCCTCAGCCACCGCGGGACGGCGAGATCGTCTGGCAGGACGACTACTTCGCCGAGGGCTTCGCCGTGGACGAGGAGACCGGCCGCGTCGATTACTGGGAGCGCGCGGAGCGGCGCGCGGTGAGCGAGGGCCAGCTCCTCGCCGAGCTGCTCCTTCCCCTCGAGGGCACGCCCGGCCGCACGCTCCAGGACGGCGAGATCCCGGTCCCCAAGCCGAAGGCTGCCCGGCTACGCGCCGGCAAGGGCGTGCGCACCGAGGAACGGGACGACCGTGTCCTCTACCTCGCCGAGATGAGCGGCCGCATCCAGCTGAAGGATGGCACGGTGACCGTGGACGACGTCTACCAGATCCGCGGCGACGTGGGCCTGGAGACCGGCAACATCCGGCACAGCGGGGCGGTGGTGATCCAGGGCGACGTCAAGGAAGGTGCCCGCATCGAGACCGACGGGGACGTGATGATCAAGGGCATGGTCGAGCCGGCGGACATCGTCTGTGGCGGGAGCCTGACCGTGGGCGGCGGCATCCTCGGCGATCCGGAACACAGCCTCGAGGTGGGCGGCGACCTCCAGGCCCGCTACCTCAACGAGGTCCAGCTCCGCTGCGGCGGCGACGTCAACGTGGTGGGGCAGATCGACCACTCGCAGGTGGAGGCCGGCGGCAAGGTGACCGCCCCGCGAGGCCGCATCGCCGGCGGCAGCGTCCGGGCCTTCAAGGGCATCCAGGTGGGCCAGGCCGGAGCCCGTGGCTCCACCGGGACCGTGCTGAGCGCGGGCACCGACTGGCGCCGCGACGAGGCCGCCCGCCAGCGGCGCGAGCGCGTCAGCAGGCTCCAGCAGGCACGCGAAAAGGTCCAGACCACCCTCGGCCAGCTGCTGGCCCTCGGCAGGCTGGACGCCGCCCAGACCGAGCTCGTGACCAAGCTGCGGCTCAAGCAGAAGCAGATCGAGGCCGCCCTGAGCGCCGAGACCGAGGCCGCGGAGACCGAGGCGGAGACGGCCGCGCGCGAGGGCGTGCGGGAGATCGCCGTGCTCGCCGAGCTGTGGTCCGGGGTGACCTTCCGCCTCGGGACGGCGAGCCTGCGGAGCGACCGGAGCATCGAGCTGCCCCGCCTCGTCGCGCTCCGCCGGGACAAGGTGCGCATCCTGCCCATGGGCCAGCGCAACACGCCCGACTAGCCCGCTCCGCCCCTATCCCACCGCACCTTCAGGAGAACGGATCCCCGTCCGCGACCCGGCATCGCTCACCCCTGGCCCTCCGCCTGCCGCGGCGGCAGCTCCGGGCGGCGGAGCAGCCCCTGCCGCCACCGCCCCGGCCAGGCCGCCTCGCCGTGGGCCGCGCCGAGCAGCGCCCCCAGCACCGCGCCCCGGTGGCAGTTGTCGCCCCCGGCCATGGTGTTGGCCACCAGCGCGTCCTCGGGAGCATCGGCGTACTTCCAGGCCAGGTAGAGCACCGCCGGCACGGCCTCGTCCACGTAGCAGGCGGGCGAGACACGGCGGCCGATGATCTCCAGGACGTCCCGCGACGACCAGGCCGCGAGATCGTGGGCGAGCAGCGGGTTGCGCCCCCCGGCCCGGCCGGCGGACAGCGCCTCGCGCAGCTCCGCGCCGGCGAGGACCGGCTGCAGCACGTCGGCCACCGCGTCCAGCGCCAGCCGCATCCGCTCG
>JAASSM010000312.1 GCA_021767885.1 bacterium
GCTCCTGCATCAGGCGCGCGGCGACAGACCCACTGGTCCGCGCGCCTTCCTGCGCCTTGCTGCGCGCCCCTTATTCCACGCGCACGCGGGTGGACGCGCCGCCCAGGCGTTCGCCCAGCTCGTCGAGGTCGCCCTCGCGGGCCAGGCGCAGGAGGTGGCCGAGGTCCAGGTTGCCCACCACGTTGACGAAGCCCACCTGGCCGCCGGGCTCGTAGGCCACGGCCGTCAGGCCCACCATGTGGCCGTCGTGGCGGTAGGTGCTGACGGACATGGTCTCGTCGCCGTCCTTGAGGTAGATGATGCGGGCCCAGCCATCCTTCTCCAGCTGCTCCTGCACCCTGGCGGCGGCCTGGCGGCTCTTCTCGTCGTCCTCGGTCAGGCTGAAGGCCTTCACCCGCAACGAGGTGATGGTGCTCAGCAGGTTGGCCAGCTCCTGCTCGCCCTCGGCGCGGGCGTCGGCCGCCAGCTCCTCGAGCATCACGGTCAGGTCGATGTCCTGGATCTCGTGGGCGTCGTCGGGGATCTCGATCCAGGACAGGTCGACGTAGCCCGGAGGATCGTCCGCCGCGGCGGGCGCGGCGCCCAGGGTGGCGCCCAGCAGGCCGACCACCAGGAGCGTGAACAGCGCGCCGGCGGCGCGGGGGTCCAGCGTGTGACGGGTCTTCATCCTTGACCTCCAGAAGCCGAGGGGAACCCGGAGCCGTCCGCCGCGGATCGGGCCGCGGGCCGGAGCAGGCGCAGGGCACCCTCGAGGGAGCGTTTCTCGGTGCGATCGATGATGTCGGCCGTGAAGGCCAGGGCCCACGAGACGTCGTCGCGGGCCTGCTCGAGTTCGGCCTGCGTCCAGGCCGGGGTTCCGGAATCGACAGGGGAGCCGGGCGTACCGGGTGCGCGGTGCGGTGCGGGATTCCGCGGCAGCACCATCGCCAGCAGCACCGCGGCGGCCAGCAGGCTGGCGGCCGCCACGGTGGACGGCCAGGTGGGACCGCCGCGCCGCCGTTGGCGGCGTTGCGCGGCGCCACGCGTCGCGGCGCGGTCGCGGGGCTGGCTGGTCTGGCGTTCGGGGCGAACCACGTCCCGCGCGGGCGTCGCGTGGCCGCGCGGCTCGGCGTCCACGGCGGCGAGGATGGCGTCGGTGACGGCGTCGGGGCAGCGCACCGGCGGCTGCGCGGCCATCAGCTCGCGGAGCTGCCGCTCGCGGGCCAGCTCCTGCTGGCAGGCCGGGCAGTGCGCGAGGTGCCGCTCCACGCGGTGGATCTCGATCTCGCTCAGCTCGCCCGCGGTGTAGGGCGCGAGCATGATGGCGATGGGCTCGCAGCGGTCGGACGGCGTCATGAGCGGGCCTCCTGTCCAGCGATCGATCCGGCGATGGGTCGGGTCATGCGTCCAGCGGCCGATCCAGCGGCCGATCCGGCGGCCGGTCCGGTGGCCGGCCCGGCGGTGCACCCGCGGTCCAGCAATCCCCGCAACGCCTTGCGGGCGCGGTGCAGTCGGACCTTCAACGTGTTCTCGCTCACCTCGAGGCTGTCGGCGATCTCCCGCAGCCGCAGCCCCTGCCAGTAATGCATGAGGATCAGGCTGCGCGAGGCGGCCGGGAGGGCGTCGAGGGCGTCGGCGAGGTCGGCGTCCGGGCCCTCGTCGCAGGCGGCGTCGGGTGCGGGCGCGCCGGCGGCCGGCAGCTCGGCCAGGGCGTCGGGATCGGGACGGCCGAGATACCGCTGCACCGTCTGCCCGCGGCGGGTGCGGTCGATGCACAGGTTGTGGGTCACCCGCGTCAGCCAGGCGGCGATGCGATCGGGGTCGTCCCAGTCGGGGCCGCGCCGCCAGAGGCGCAGGAACACCTCCTGGGTGACGTCGGCCGCGTCGTCGGCATCGCGCAGGCAGCGCAGCGCGTGGCCGTAGATCCGATCCCGGTGGTCCCGCAGGACGCATTCGAAGCGTGCTTTCTCCATGGCAAGGAGAAGGACGCACGGCGGGGCCGGGGGGTTACAGGGCGGTCACCAGGACATGTCCCGGATCGGATGTGGCGAGCGGATGAAAATATCCATTCATTGGAAGTGGTGGTCCATGCGGACCTCGCGAAAGGGGGCCCTGTCATGTCGCGCACCCTCCTCGAGACCCTCATCTCCCGTCAACTGCATCAGTACAACCGCCTGCGGGGCGTCCTCCGGTCCGGCACCGGACCGCCGTCCGAGGAGCCGGAAGCCGGGGGTCTGCCCGGACCGGTGGTGACCATCAGCCGCATGGCGGGGTGCTGCGCCCGCGACCTCGCCGCACCGGTGGCCGAGCGGCTGGGCGTGCAGGTCTGGGGTCGCGAGCTGGTCGATCGCATCGCGGGCGACGCCGGTCTGCAGCGCGAGGTGGTCGAGCGCCTGGATCAGGGGCTGGTCGCCACGGTGGATGCCTGGGTCCGCGCCATGCTCGGTCGGCGGCTCTTCCTGCGCGACGACTACGCCCTGGCCCTCGCCCGCACCGTCAAGACGCTGGCCGAGACCGGCGGCGCGGTGCTCGTGGGGCGGGGCGCCGGATTCATCCTCGGCGAGCGTGCCGATCTGCGCCTGCGCCTGGTGGCCACGCCGCGGCATCGCGAGCAGGTCCTGCAGCAGAGGCGCGGGCTCTCCCGTGACGAGGCCCGCGAGCTCATGCACCGCACCGACACCGCACGGGCCGCGTTCGTGCGCGAGTACTTCCACGCCGACGTCGACGACTCGCGCCACTACGATCTCGTGGTCAACACCGAGCGGATGGACCACGACGTCCTGGTCCGGCTGGTCGTGGACCTCGTGCAGGTCCGGCGGGCGAGGGCCATGGCCACCGAGGCGTGAGGCGGCTGGCCGCGGCGGGGACGGCGCGGGGCAAGGCGGCGGGGAATGCCGCGGCGGATCCCGGGTGCGCCCGCGGGCGCACCCGGCGGCGCGGCCGTTACCGGAACAGGTCCTTCACCGACTCCCAGGTGGCCCGGTCCACGGGGGCGGACTCGGCCTCGGTCCAGCCGCCCAGCTCGCCCTCGGGGTAGAGGTCGGTGTGGACCATCACCGAGATCTCGCCGTCCAGCAGCGCGGTGATCTGCCGGTCGGTGGGCTGCCAGGTGCCCGTCTTGGGCGTGCCCAGGGGCAGGTGGTGGATGGGCGGTCCGAACGATCCCGGCGGGCCGATGTGGAAGTGCGCCTCGAACTCCTCGCCCTGCAGGTTGCGGTAGGTGATCTCGTAGCTCACGGTGGTCTGCTGCGCGTCGAGCACCAGCTCGATGGTGCCGGTGGCCGGCGAGTCGCTGCCAGCGGTGGGGCCGTCCATGGTGCCGGTGAACACGGCACCGGCCTGGGCCACGGCGGGTGGCGGGCCCCAGGGCGCCACGCTCCCCAAAACCACCATCACCGCGGCCACCACCGCGACCGGGGCGGTCGCGGCCCGAGGCCTGGAGTGGCCGCTGCGCTGGCGCGAGCGGGGATGCGAGCGGGCATGTGAGCGGGCATGTGAGCAGGGGCGCAACACGGGGGATCTCCTTGCCGTCCTCGGTCCCACGGGCGTTCTTCCGCGCCGGCGGTCTCGCCCACCGGCGTCCTGAATAACATAGACCATTTTCCTCTGTTTTGAAAGCCCTCCCGGGCCCGGAGGTTCCCCGCCATGCCCCGACCGCTCCGCCAGCCGTCCCTCGCCATCCGCACCCTCCTGCCGGGCCTCGCCGTGCTGGTCGCGCTCGCCCTCGCCGCACCCGCGGTCGCCGGACCCGGGACCCCCGCCCCCTGTGGCCCCTTCTGCGGCGCCGGCGATCCGCCTGCCGAGCCGGCGCTCTTCGCGCCCGGGTGGGTGAACCACGGCCCGCGCACGCGGGACATCACCCTCACGCCGGACGGCCGGGAGCTGCTGTTCGGGCTCGCGGTGGGCGGTCAGCGCGCGGTCACCGTGGCGATCACGCGCCAGGGGCCGGACGGGTGCTGGAGCGCGCCGGCGCTGCTGCCGTTCGCCACCGATCCCCGCTACCGGGTGCTCGAAC
>JAASSM010000313.1 GCA_021767885.1 bacterium
CGAGATCCTGGGCGAGGCGGGCGGCGCGGCCGAGCAGGCGGCCCACCAGCGCCGCGCGCACCGGGGTGTCGGTACGCCAGCGGTCCGGGCGGCGCAGGGCCTCCTCGGCGGCGGCCAGGACGTCGTCGCGGCCGGTGCGGCGGTCCAGCGCCCGGGCCAGCGCGTCGCGCGCCCACACCCGCCGCAGCGGACGCCAGAGCGCCGCCCACGCCACCAGGGCCGTCAGGGCCAGGCCGGAGAGCGCCAGGCCGGCACGCACCACCGCCGGCGGCGTGGTCGCGCCCAGGGTGGCCAGCACCGTCAGCAGCACCAGACCCCCGGCGCCCACGGTGGCGGCCAGCCCGTGGACCGCCAGGCGCCGCCGCACCGTCGTCTGCAGACGACCGAGGCGATGCTCGTAGCGCTGGCGGAAGCGGGGGTCCATGGGTCTCTCCCTCGGGTACGGATCTAGGGACGCGTGAGCGCGTACATCAGGATGTTGCAGGCCATGCGCACGGCGGCCTCCCGCACCTCGGGCGGGTTGCCGTGCACCTCGGGATCCTCCAGGCCGTCGCCGATGTCGCTGGACCAGCTGTAGAAGACGACCAGGCGGCCGTCCTTCTGGATGCCGAAGCCCTGGGCCGGGTCGCCGTCGTGCGCGTGCACCTTGGGCAGGCCCGGCAACCGGTAGAACGCCTGGTAGATGGGATGGTTGCTGCCGAGCGGCTCGAGTTCGTGCTCGGGATAGAGCTGGGCCACCAGCTCCCGGAAGGTGGGGTCGAGGCCGTAGTTGTCGTCCGCGTAGAGGAAGCCGCCGGCGTCGAGGTAGCGGCGCAGCTCGGTGACCTCATCCTCGCCCAGGGCGATGCGGCCGTGACCGGAGACGTAGAGCAGCGGGTAGCGGTAGAGATCCTCGCTGTCCAGGGTGACCACGGCCTCGGTGGCGGCGGTGGGCACGCCGGTGCGGCGGCCGAACTCGCGCAGCCAGTTGGACAGGCTGCTCGGATCGCAGTACCAGTCGCCGCCGCCGGGGTAGCGCAGCCGCGCGATGCGCACCTCGGCGTCGCCGTCCTGGGCGCGGGCCACGGCGGCCGGGGCCAGGGTGCCGAGCAGCACGGCCACCAGGGCCACGAGACTCGATCCCAGGGCCACGCGGGCGCGGCGCTGCGGAGGTCGTCGCGTCATCGGTCGTCCCTCATCTCGGCGGGGAGGCATCCTCCGGGCGGGTGGCGGCGGCCTCCGCGCGCGGCAACGTGACGGTGGCCACGGCGCCGGAGGCGTCGTCCCGGTCGGCCAGGGTGATGGTCCCGCCCATCCTGTCCAGCAGGTTGCGGCAGATGGCCAGGCCCAGGCCGGTCCCCTTGCTCTTGGTGGAAAAATAGGGGTCGAACAGCTTGCCGGCCACGTCCGCCGCGATACCCGGTCCGTTGTCCCTCCAAACAAGGGTGACGGCGTCGGGTTCCACCCGCCAGGAGACCTCCACGTGGAGGTCCTCCGGCGTGCCGGCGGCATCGAGGCTGTTCTGCATGAGGTTGCCCAGCACCTTGACCAGGGACTCCCGGTGCGCCAGGACCGGCGGCACCGGCCGCGGATCGACGTCCACCCGCGGGCCGGCGCCGTGCTCGCCCTGGTAGCCGGCCACCACGCCGCGCAGCAGGCCCGCCAGGTCCAGCGGCGTGCGCTCCAGCTCCCCGGGACGACCGAGCAGGGAGAACTCCCCCGCGATGCTCCGCAGCAGCTCCACCTGCTCGAGGATGCGCTGCACCGCGTCGGGCACGATGGCGTCCAGCCGCGGATGGCGGTCCTGGTGCGCCTGCTGGACCAGCTGCGCGGAGAGCTGGATCGGGGTCAGCGGGTTCTTGATCTCGTGGGCCACCTGCCGCGCCAGCTCGGCGTTGAGGGCCAGCTTCTTGGTGGCCAGGAACTCGGTGAGGTCCTCGCAGACCACCAGCCGGTGGGGCCGGTGGTCGCCCAGCTCCACGGGCGCCAGCCCCACGCGCAGGGTGCGGCGGCCGTCGGCGCTGGTCAGCTCGCCGCTCTGGCCGGGCAGGCCGGCCAGATCCTGCCGCAGGCGCACGGCGAGGCGAGCGCGCTGATCGGCGGTGATCATGGCCCGGGACTCGCCGGCGTCGCCGTCCGCGGTGATCGCGGCACCCGCCGCGCCGGCGGGCGCGCCGGTGGTCGCGGCCGCGGGCGCCGCCGCCGGGGCCAGGTCCGGATAGTATCGCAGGAGGATGGCGTCGGCCGCCGGATTGCAGGCCGAGAGCTGGCCCGCGGCATCCCAGACCACCACGCCCACCGGGACGTGGTCGAGCACCGCCCGCAGGAAGCGCTCGCGGGCGGCCAGGCGCCGCTGCGCGGCATGGAGCTGGTCGCGCATGCTCTGGAACCCGGCCGAGAGGCGGCCCACCTCGTCGCCGCCGGCGGGCGGCAGCGGCGCGGCGAAGTCGCCGGCGGCCAGCCGCCGCGTCGCGCCCAGCAGCACGCGCAGCGGCTCGAAGATGTTCCAGGTGAGCACCGCGGCCAGGCCGAAGGCCGTCAGCAGCAGCAGGGTGATCAGGCCGGCCAGGAAGAGGGCCATGCGGCGGCGCTGGTCACCGTAGTCGCGCTCGCGGTCGGGGAAGTCCACCGCCAGCACGGCGGGCAGGGCGCGCCGCTCAAGGCGGCCGTCCTCGGCCCGGGAGAAGGCCGGCAGGGCCAGGCCGCCGGTGAAACCCAGGCCCGAGGCGCGGGCCTGCAGGCGCGGCTGCCCCGGATGCGCGGCGAACCAGGCCATGACGTCCGGGGCGGCGAGCACCGGGCTGGCGCCGGCGAAGACGCGGCCGGGATGACTGGTCTCGAAGACCTCGCCGTCCAGGCGCAGGGTCAGCTCCCCGCCCACCACGTCCGCCAGGCCCGGCAGCAGCTGGGCATCCACCTGCTGGCGGTAGAAGAAGGCGCCGGTGGCCGGCTCGCGGTCCAGGACGGCGGAGAGGTCGATGGGGATGAGCACGCCCAGGTACAGGCCGTCGGCCTGCCGGATGAGCACCAGCGGCGCCTCGCGCGCCGCCCTGCTGCAGGCGGCGGCCTCCTGGCCGGAGAGGTCGCTGAGGGTCTCGTCCAGGAGCAGCTCGCCGTCGGGACCGAAGACCATGCCCTGCCGCACGGCATGGGGCCCGAGGGGACGCTCGCCCGCCAGGCGGCCGGTGAGCATCTCGCCGATGTACTCGCTGCCGGCCAGGGCGCGGGCCTGCTCGGCGAGCAGACCGCGGAGCTGCCCCAGGGCGGTGACCAGGCCGTCGCGGGTGCGCTCGCGCGCCTCGCGGTCGATGCGCTGGAAGGTCTGCCGGTCGGCCAGGCTGCCGGCGACCACCAGCAGCACCACGCCGATGGCCAGGTAGCCCAGCAGGAAGCGGCCCTGGAACCCGGGGAGCCAGCGCCAGCGCCGCCGGACGAGCCACCATCCCGCCAGCCCCACCGCCAGCAGCACCACGTCCAGCAGCAGCAGCCGTCCGAAGTCCAGGAGCACGGCCACGGTGCCGCGCCGCTGCAGGCCGAAGAGGAAGCCCTCGCCGGGCGAGGTGGCGACCTCCGGCGGCAGGGGCGCCCACCGGCAGAGCCACTGGGCGTCGCCCACCGTCACCACCGCCCACTCCCGCGAGCCGGCGCGGAGCTCGGCGACGGCCGCCGCGTCGTCGGGATCGGGGAGGTCGCCGAAGCCGGTGTCCAGCCAGCGCTCGCGGTCGCCGCGTAGCAGCAGCAGCGGGCGGTCCACCTCCAGCCGGGGGCGGTAGCCGCCGCCGGTGCGCAGGTCCTCGCCGCCGGCCAGGCGCTCGGCCAGGGTGGTGATCCGCAGCGACTGGACCGGCAGCTCGAGGCGCAGCCAGCCGGGGGCATCGCGGCGCGGGATCTCGCCCCGCAGGATCCGCTCGCGGCCGGTGGCGTAGCGGCGGGTCTCGTCCTGCAGGGCCACGCCCGCGCGCGGGTCGGCGGCGGTATCCGGATCGCCGAGGGTCCACCAGGGGCTGCGGTCGAC
>JAASSM010000314.1 GCA_021767885.1 bacterium
ATGGTCGCCAGGTCGCGGCCCGGCACCTCGGCGAAGGTCAACGACCCCGGCGCCAGCCGGTCCGCGAAGCGCTCGCGGTAGCCCTCCTGGGCCCTGCGCACCAGCTCCGGCAGGCCCTTCTGGTTGTGGCTGCGCAGGGTGAAGTCCTCGAGGCGGACGATGCCCTTGAGATGCTTCATGCGCTCGTCGTCGAGCTTGTCGTAGATGGCGTCGGCCGCGAAGAGCAGCACCGAGTCCGAGTGGCCCACGATGTGGTGGATCTCCTCGCCGGTGAAGTCCGGCAGGATGGGCACGATCACCGCACCGTAGGTCAGGGTGGCCCAGTAGGTCACCGCCCAGTGGGCGCTGTTGCGGCCCACCACGGCGATCTTGTCGCCCTTCGCGACGCCGGCGTCCTCGAACACCGCGTGGAGCATGAGGATGCGGTGGGCCACGTCGCCATGGGTGAGGGTCTGGCCCTTCCAGTCGGCGAAGAAGGGCTGGTCCCAGTGGCGGCGGACCGATCCGGTGAAGCTCTGGACCAGGTTCTCGTTGAGCATGGGCGCGCGTCATCTCCTGTCAGGAAGCGAAACGAACGACAAGATAGAGTCAGTTCAGGAATCTGTAAATCGCCCGTTCCGATCCGGACAGGAACCCGCCCCGCGGCCGCGATCGCGGCCGCCCCCGGGGACCATCCCGCCGCCGGGGACGCGCCGGCCGCGGCCCGCGCTCAGGCCTCCCCGCGGAACTCCATGAGCGGCTGGAAGGTGAACCGCGCCACCTCCGGCTGCACCAGGTCCAGGAAGTCCTTGAACGCCATGGTGATGGCCTCGGTGTGGGTGCCGGCGTTGAAGGTCATGGTCTCGGCCTCGGCCAGGTGGTCGTCCACCAGGACGCGCAGGTCGTAGAGGTTGCCGAAGGGCGGCATGGCGCCCAGCTCGCAGTCGGGGAAGCGGGCGGCGAACTCGTCCTCCAGGGCCAGGGCCACGGTGCCGGCGCCGGCCACCTCGCGCAGGACGTTGAAGTTGAGCTTGTGGGCGGCCGGGATCACGGCCATGGCCATCTCGCCGTCCAGCTTGACCAGCACCGACTTGGCGAACTGGTGCCCCGGCACCCCGGCCTTGGCCGCGGTCTCCCGGGCGGCGTAGGCGTGGGGGTGGACCACCAGCTCGTAGGGCACGCCGCTGATCTTCAGGTATTCCAGGAGGGTCTCGCAGGGCATGGCTGCCTCCTCGCTCGGGGTGAGGGTGCCCTGGTGCGGGCGCGAGGAGCGGCGGCTGCGGGCGGGGCGCCGGACGGGTGCGTGGCGCGGGGCGGGGCGGCCGGGGCCGGGAGGACCACTATACCGGATCGGCGGGCTCCGGCGCAAGCCGGCGCGGCGCGATTCCGCCGCGGGGACGACCCCGCCCGATCCGGCGCTCCGTGGCGCCCGCCGGGCGGCGTCGTCCCTGCTCCTGTACTCCCGACGCTCCGGCTACCGCCGCGACCCGATGAGGATCCGCAGCACGTACCAGAACATCAGGGCGATGGAGGCGAAGAGCTCCAGGGCGCCGCCCACGTACTGGTCGTCCCGGTAGGTGGTCAGGATCTTCTGGGTGTCGTAGAGCACGGCGGCGCCCGCCAGGGCGACCATGCCCACGGAGAACCAGGTGCCCAGGTGGAAGCCGAAGATCACGCCGCCGACGATGGCCAGCAGGGCCACGATGCCCGCCCACTTGAGGATGGCGCCCAGGAAGGAGAAGTCCTGGCGCATGGACAGCGCGAGCATGGTCAGCAGGGTGAAGCCGATCAGGGTGATCAGGGCCGCGCTGCTGATGGCGCCCGGGGCGTACATCTCGGCCATGACCAGCAGGGGCACGAAGATCACCACCTGGGCCAGCACGTAGAGGCCGAGGCCCAGGTACTGGCTGGAGAGCGAGTCGGCCTTGTAGGCGAAGCTGCGCGCCGCCCAGCCGGCCACCACCAGGCCGCCGATCACCAGCAGCCAGTTGACGCTCAGCAGGGCGTTGGCGATGGGGGCGGCCAGGCCGCTGGCGAAGACCAGCACCTCCAGCAGCACGAACAGGCCGATGGCCGCCGCGAGGTGGCCGTACACGCGCTTGAGGAACTCCGCGCGCATGGCGGCGAGCTGCTCCACGCCCACCGCGGCGCTGGCCGCGCCGGGGCGGCCGGCGAACTGGTTGCGATCCTGCATGGATGGTCCTCCTCGATGGGCCAGCGGCCCGGGGATGGTCTCGACTCTTTCGCCGACAATATACCCGCGTTTCCGGGCGCCGTTCCGGAAATCGGTCCGGTCGCGGGGCGGGCTCGCAGGGCGTCGCGCCGGGGGGCCTGGCGCGGCCGATGGGCGGGCCGCTCGCCGTCAGACCGTCCGCCAGCCCTTGCCGTCCTCCAGGGGGCGCTCCAGCTCCACCTCGTCCCGGATGGGGATGCCGTACTCGCCGATCTCCGGGATGCCGGGCTTCAGGGCGCGGATCTTGGGCATGCTGTTGATGCGCACCTCGCGCAGGACGAACGCGCGGCGCTGGAAGAAGCGGATGGCGTCGAGGTTGTCGTTGGTGGTGATCACCCAGAGGCGCTGGCAGCCCTGCTGGCGCGCGGCCTCGGCCACCGCGTCGAGCAGGGCGGTGCCGATGCCCATGTACTGGCAGAGGGCGTCGATGGTGACCACCTCGCAGCTGTCGCCGTCGACGTGGTAGGTGACCAGGCCGATGCGCTCGCCATCCTGGCGGGCGACGAACCCCGGCAGCGTGGTGGGGTCGTGCACCACGTCGCCGCTGACGAGGAACTTGCCGCTGAAGAGCAGCTCGGTCCGCTCGCGGACCCAGGCGACGTCGCTATCCGAGAACGGGGTGATCTCCATGTCCCGCGGACCTCTGACGAAGGGGAAAAGGGATCGGGGATACCCGTGCAAGGTGGTCAACGGGGGCGGGGCAGGCAAGAGCGATGGCGGGGGCGACGGCCGCCAGGCCGCCGCCCGTCCCGCGATGGACAGCGGGCGGCGAGTCCGTCGCTCGCCGCCCGCATCACCGGCGGCCGGGACGCGCCCGGGTGGCCGTTCAGCCGCTGTTCTCGGTGGGCGCCGGCCCGGGGTACTGGTCGGCGATGTAGGCCTCGAGGGTGCGGATGTGCATCTCGTGCTTCTCGGTCTTGGCCTTGACCAGGTCGCCGATGGACAGGACCCCCAGGATGCGGTCGCCCTCGAGCACCGGCAGGTGCCGGATGCGCTTCTCGGTCATGATGGTCATGGCGTCGTCCATGGTGTTGTCCGGCTCCACGTAGATCACCCGGCGGGTCATCACCTCGTGGACGGGCGTGTCGCGGGCGGTGCGGCCCTGGACGGTGACCAGGCGCAGGTAGTCGCGCTCGGTGATGATGCCCAGGAGCTGGCCGTCGCGGACCACCAGCATGGCGCCCACGTTCTTCTCGGCCATCTCGGTGACCGCCTCGAAGACGCTCGCCTCGGGGGCGACGCTGTAGATCGACGTGATCTCCTTGCGGGCGAGCAACTCCTTGACGCGCATGGTGGCCTCCTACGGGTTGACGGTCCCGGACCCCGCAGCCGGCCGCAGCAGGCGTCGGGTCCAGACGGTGGCCAGCACGGCGGTCGCGATGAGCAACGCGCCGAGGGCCTGGTGGCAGGTGGTGATGATGACGTCGGCCAGGTGGGGGCGGCCAGCGGCCTCGGTGAGGCTGCGGGCGTAGAGGGCCCCGAAGCCGATGATGAACTGGATGGCCACCGCGTGCATGGCGGCGTGGCCCAGGCGGCGCAGGGTGGGCAGGTCGCGGTAGCGCAGGCTCAGGCGGGCGCCCAGGACCATGCCCACGCCCAGGACCACGGCGGCCACCGAGATGTGGGCGTAGAGCAGGGTGTGGGCGTGGCGCAGCACCGCGCCGAGGACCAGCTGCAGCACCAGCGCGCCCAGGAAGACCACCGCCAGGCGGCGGTCCAGGCCCGCGCCGCCCTCGGCCCGGGGCGCGGGGGCCTCCAGCCAGCGGCGGCTGGTGA
>JAASSM010000315.1 GCA_021767885.1 bacterium
CAGCAGCACCTCGTCGATGTCCGAGGGCTTCAGGCCGGCATCCTTCAGGCAGTTCAGGCAGGGCTGCTTGGTCCGCTCGACCAGATCCTCCACCAGGGACTCGAACTTGGCCCGGGTCAGGGTGACCGCCAGGTGCTTGGGGTTGCCGTCCACCGCGGTGATGAAGGGCAGGTTGATCTCGGTCTGGCTCGAGCTGCTCAGCTCGCACTTCGCGCGCTCGGCAGCCTCCTTCAGCCGCTGCAGGGCCATGGCGTCCTTGCTCAGGTCGATGCCCTCCTGATGCAGGAAGGTCTCCACCAGGTAATCCATGACCTTCTGGTCGAAATCGTCGCCGCCGAGATGGGTGTCGCCGTTGGTGGCCTTGACCTCGAAGACGCCGTCGGCGATCTCGAGGATGGAGATGTCGAACGTGCCGCCACCGAGGTCGAACACCGCCACCATCTCGTCCTTCTGCTTCTGCAGACCGTAGGCCATGGCCGCGGCGGTGGGCTCGTTGACGATGCGCTTGACCTCCAGGCCGGCGATCTTGCCGGCGTCCTTGGTGGCCTGCCGCTGGCTGTCGTTGAAGTAGGCGGGCACGGTGATCACCGCGTCGGTGACGTCCTCGCCGAGATACTCCTCGGCGATCTCCTTGAGGTTGCGCAGCACTTGCGCGGAGATCTCCGGCGGGGTGAACTCGCCGGCGTCGGTCTTGATGCGCACGACGCCGCCTGGCCCCTCGATCACCTGGTAGGGGACCTCGTCGATCTCGGTGGCCACCTCCGAATGCTGGCGGCCCATGAAGCGCTTGATGGAGTAGACGGTGTTCGTGGGGTTGGTCACCGCCTGCCGCTTGGCCAGCAGGCCCACCAGGCGCTCGCCATTCTTGTTCCACGCCACCACCGACGGGGTGGTGCGGTTGCCTTCCTTGTTCTGGATGACCTTGGGCTCGCCGCCCTCCATGACGGCGACCACGCTGTTGGTGGTGCCCAGATCGATGCCGATGATCTTGCCCATGGTCCGGCTCCTTTGTCGCCTGGGTTGTGGGGCGTCACTTGATCACCGGATTCAAATACAAGACCCGTGCCCGCTAGCCAGACACGCGGCAGATGGCCGATCATGTTTCATGGAAAGGGTTTACACCATCGCACAGGATGACGGCGCCGGACGGAACTCGTGCCGGAATGGCAGCTAGACTGCCTTTTCGGCGCTGTCGGCCGCGTGTTCTGCCAGGCCGCGGCAGTACTCCGCCAGAACGGCGGCATCCATGGCGCGAAAGTAGAGACGCTCCGCCCGCGGTCTGTGCCCGGCGGCCGGCCACCGGGCGACGGCCTGCCGGACGAGGCCTCCCAGCGACCCCCGCAGCGCGGCCCGCAGCAGACGGCGCCCGCCGCCGGCGACCGCCCCCGGCGCATCGACCACCAGGTCCAGCCGCATCTCCCGCAGGCGGTGCGGGTGCCGCTCGGCCACCTGCTGGAGCGACCCGTGGCCACAGATCCGCTTCTTGTCCAGGTACTGCGTCAGCGTGTGGTGATGGATGTGCCAGGGGATGGGCGCGGGCAGGACCTGGAAGCGGACCCCCGCGTCCTCGAGGCGGAAGCCCAGATCCATGTCCTCGAATCCATAGGCGGAGAAGCCCTCGTCGAAGCCTCCGATGCGCTCGAGGGCCGCCCGCGGCACCGCGGCGTTCTGGGTCACCAGGTACTTCCCGGGCGCCGGCCCCGGCGCCAGCTTGGCCACGCCCCGGGTGTCCAGGTAGCGGAAGTGGGCACCGTCGACGATGTCGGGCGCGGTGACGGCAGGGCCGATGGTCCCGAAGGCGGGATCGCGGCCGAGCAGATCGAGGTGGGCGCGCAGCAGGCCGGGTGGGGCGAGGATGTCGTCGTCCAGGAAGAGCACCCAGCGCCCACGGGCGGCCCGCCAGCCCAGGTTGCGCGCCGCCGCCCGCCCCACGTTGCGCCCCGGATGGACGTGTCGCAGGCGTGGATCGGACGCCGCGGCGGAGGCCAGCAGCGCGGCGGTGCCGTCGCGCGAATCGTCGTCGACGACCACGATCTCCCAGGCGTCCGTGCCCGCATCCTGGTCCTGCAGGGCGGCCAGGGTCCGCGCCAGCAGGGCGTGCTTGTCGCGGGAGGGGATCACCACCGAGAGGATCACCGCGCGCCACCTCCGGCGGCCGCCGGGGCCAGCGCCGGCAGCGCCACCGCATCCGGCCAGGCGGGTTCTCCCGCCACGAGAGCGCGGAAGATGGCATCCACGTGGACCATGTTGGCCTCGAAGCCGAAGAGGCGCTCGGCCATGGCGCGCGCGGCCGCCCCGTGATCGCGCCGGGCCGTGGGATCGGCGGCGTAGTCCAGCATGGCCGCGGCCAGCCCGTCCACGTCCCGCGGCGCGACCACCCGGCCGGTCACCCCGTCGGCCACCCACTCGCACGCCGACGGCAGCGCCGAGACGATGCAGGCGCGCCCGCAGCTCATGGCCTCCAGCAGGCTCACGGCCGTGGCGTCCACCGAGGGCACCGAGACGAAGACGTCGCCAGCGCAGAGGGCGGTGGCGAACTCGTCATGCGGGATGCGGCCGACCACGCGAGCGGTCTCGGCCAGGCCCGCCTCCGCCACCCGGCGCGCGAAGGGAGCCGGGTCGCCCTCGTAGCCCGCGAACAGGAAGCGCGCCCGGGGTACGGCCTGCTGCACCCGGGCCGCGGCGGCGATGATCACGTCGATGTTGTAGTACGGCTGGGTGTAGCTGCGTGGCGAGAAGAAGACCACGTCCTCGGGCCCGAACCCCTGGGCTGCACGCCACGCGCCAGCGTCGGCGGGGCGGAAACGGTCCAGGTCCACGCCCCAGAGCACGCGATAGGACCGGCCGGGAGCGGCGCCCAGCTGCTCGCAGGCCACGCGCAGGATGTCGGTGGAGTCCCCGGTGAGCGCGTCGCAGGAGGCGAGGGCCCGGCGGGCCAGCCAGCCCTTGAGCGCATTCTCGAAGGGCGTGACGTAGACGTCGTCCCCCCAGACGGTCAGCACGTTGGGGTGGAAGCCGCAGAAGTGCCCCCAGTAGCCATAGCCGGTGAGGAAGTGCGTGTTGAGCAGGTCGGGCCGGATCTCCCCCAGCAGCCGGCGCACCACCTGGAGCGACCGCCAGTAGCGCACGGGCTTGCCGGGGCCGCCACGGGTGATGTCGTGGACGGTCACCCCCGCCACCGGTCCCGGCTGCACCGTCAGCAGGTGGCACTCGTGCCCACGTCCGGCGAACCACTGGATCCAGCGCTCGGTGTGGATGTGGCGACCGATGGAGAGGAAGGCCAGGCGCATGCTCGCTTCCCGGATGCTCGGTGGCGCCAGCGCTCGCGGCCCCCGGCGGCGGGACCGCGGGCGCGGCCGGAGCGGGTGGCGTTCCTGCTGGTGCCGGGAGCCGGACTCGAACCGGCACGCTACCACGTAGCGCAGGATTTTAAGTCCCGTGCGTCTACCAGTTCCGCCATCCCGGCACCGGAAGGCGATTCCCGGAGCCGGCAGGCGCGGCCCGCGCGGATCCCGTCCGGGGGATGCCGGAGGCACGTCGGGTCGGCTCGGGGGAAGAAGGGGTGGAGGCGGCACCCGGACTCGAACCGGGGATAACGGTTTTGCAGACCGTCGCCTTAGCCTCTTGGCTATGCCGCCTCGTTCACCGGCAAGTATCCACGCTGGGCCGCGGCCTGTCAAGGCCGCGGCCCCGGTGGCCGTGCCCGCAACCCGCTGGCGCGAGGATGGTTGGCGCGGTTGCCGGGCAAAAAGAATGGAGCGGGCAACGAGACTCGAACTCGCGACCACTACCTTGGCCAGGTAGTGCTCTACCAACTGAGCTATGCCCGCTCCGTGTCGGTCCCGAATAGATATACGGTGAGGTGGCCGATGTCAACCGCGGGATCCGGTTTTTTCCCGCTCGGCCAGCAGGCCGCGGTACAGCTCGGCCGTGCGGGCCGCGACCCGGTCCCAGGAGTAGTGCTCGATGGCGTGGATCTGGCCG
>JAASSM010000316.1 GCA_021767885.1 bacterium
CCTCAGCAGCTGATCGAACCCGAGGCGCTGGGCCAGGGCCACCACCTCGTCCTCGAGGAAGGCGGTGAGGAACTCGGTGCGGCGGTCCCGGTCGCGGAGGGACTCGACCAGCGGCAGGTCGCGGCGGCGCTGATCGGCGGTGACGCGGGGGCCCTGCAGGTAGTCCAGGTACATGTCCCAGTCGCCGCGGAAGTAACGCAGGCAGATGAGCGCGATCTCCACCTCGGACTCGGAGAGGTCGAACTCGTCGGCGCCGTGACCAGCGCCGTCGCGGGGATTCTCTCGGTCGGTCATGGGGCCTCGGGGGCACGGGGGCTCCGGACGGGGCAGCCCCCGGCTGCCCCGGAACCGGGACGACGTTCGCTGGACAATGTGATCCCGCGCGGGCCCGCGGTCAACCGCCGCCGAGGCCGGAGAGATCCATCTCCTTGGGGACCACCACGATGCCATCCTGGGTGACGGTGAACAGCTCGCGGTCCTGCTCGAGGTCGCGCCCGATGACCAGGCCCTCGGGGATCACCACGTTCTTGTCGCAGATCACCCGGTGCAGGTCCGCATAGCGGCCCACCTGGACGCCGTCCATGAGGATGCTCTCGGAGACCCTGGCATAGGAGTTCACCTTGACGCCCCGGTGCAGGATGGACTTCTCCACCCGGGCGCCGGAGATGATCGACCCGCCGCCGATGATGGAGTTGGCCAGGATTCCCGGCTGCGGCTCGGCCTCGTTGAAGCTGTGCACCGACTTGGCCGGCGGCACCGGCGGCTGCCAGGCGCGGAACGGCCACTCGCGGTCGTAGAGGTCCAGGGGCGGCCGGCGCGAGAGCAGGTCCATGGCCGCGGCGTAGAAGCTGTCCAGGGTCCCGATGTCCCGCCAGTAGAGGGGCTTCAGGGTCCGGGCATCGCGGAACGGATAGGCGAAGACCTCGCCGTGCCGCACCAGGCGCGGGATGATGTTCTTGCCGAAGTCGTGATGGCTGTCGGTGCGGCGGGAGTCGTGGCAGAGCTCCTTGACCAGGCACTCGGTGTCCACCAGGTAGACTCCCATGTTCACCAGGCAGTGCTCGGGATCGCCGGGGATGGTCTTGGGGTTGGGGGGCTTCTCCTCGTAGCCCACCACCTGCCAGTTCTCGTCCACCTCGAGGATGCCGAAGTGGTGCGCGCCCTCCCGCGGCACCACCGCCGCGCAGAGCGAGAACTTGCCGCCGTGGCCGAGATGGAAGGTCATGAAGTCGCCGTAGTCCATCTTGTAGACGTGGTCGCCCGAGAGGACCAGGACGTGCTCCGGCTTCTCCTTCTCCAGCAGGTAGATGTTGTGATAGATGGCGTCGGCGGTGCCCTCGTACCACTTGGTGCCCACCCGGTGCTGCGGGGGGATGCGGTAGAGGAACTCGTCGGCCTCGTAGTTGAAGATGTTCCAGCCGCGTTGCAGGTGCTTGTCCAGGCTGTAGCTCTTGTACTGCGTCAGCACGTAGATGCGCCGCAATCCGGAGTTGAAGCAGTTGGAGAGGGTGAAGTCGATGATGCGGTAATTGCCGCCGAAGGGGACCGAGGGCTTGGACCGGTCCTTGGTCAGCGGATAGAGCCTCTCGCCCTGCCCGCCGGCCAGGACGATGGTCAGCGTGCGACGCATGCGTTCGAGAATGTCCACCGGCTATGCTCCCGGCGCCCGCGGGCTCGCCGTCCACGCGAGGCCGGAACCCGGGCTCAGTTCTCGACCGTCTTCGCGTGCAGCAGTTCCTTGACCTTCTCGAGCAGGGCCGTGGTGTCCGACGACTTGGTGACGTAGGCGTCGGCCGACCAGGTGAGGTAGTTCTCGCGATAGCTCGAGTAGGCGGTGTTCAGGATCACCGGTATGGTATTATCCATATCCAGGATCCTTTGCAAGGCCTCAATTCCATCCATCCCTGCCATCCGGATGTCCAGGATCACCAGGTCCGGTTGCATGGTCTGGACGTACTCCAGTCCCTGCTCCGCGTTGCTCGCGGTCATGGTCTCGTAGCCGGCCCGACGGAGCTCCGTCTCGTAGAGCAGGCGCAGGTGGGGCTCGTCATCGACGATGAGAACCTTGGCCATGGGACACCTTCCTTCGTCCAGGTTCCAGGATCTCCGCCCGCAGCGTAGCAAATGGCCGCGGCCGGTTCCAGGGAAACTCTACTCGCCCTGGTCAGGTTCCAGCTTGGGCCGCGGCAGGATGAAGCTGAAGCTCGCGCCGCCGTCGGCGAGGTTCTCCCCCCGCAGCACACCGCCGTGGGCCTTGATGATCTGGGCGCAGATGGTCAGCCCCAGACCGGAGCCCGCGGACTTGGTGGTGAAGAACGGCGAGAACATCTTGTCCGCCACGTCCCTGGCCAGCCCCGGCCCCTCATCCGCCACCTGGATCAGCACCCCGCCCTCGAGCGACCGGCTCGCGATGCGGATGCTACCGCCGTCCGGCTGGGCCTGGGAGGCGTTCAGGACCAGGTTCTGCAGCACCTGCTGGATCTCCCCGGGATGGCAGAGGACCTCCGCCGGCCCGGCCCGCAGATCGAGATGCAACCGCACCGATCCGTGGTCCAGCATCGGCTGCATCTTTCGTGCCACTTCTTGAACGATGGTGTCTGGAGCGACGGCGCGCCGCATCATCTTCTGGGGCCGGATGAAATCCAGCAGATCGTGGATGATCCGCTCGAGGCGGGCCACCTCCTCGGAGATGATCTGGGCGTACTGCCGGTTGGCGTCGTCCTCCTCCAGGCTGCGCAGCAGCGCCCGCGCGAACCCCCCGATGGCCACCAGGGGATTGCGCAGCTCGTGGGCCACGATGGCCGAGGTCTCGCCCATGACCGACAGGCGCTCCATGCGCAGCAGCGTCTGCTGATCCTCCTTCTGCTTCTGCTGGGCCTTGCGCAGGTCCAGGACCTTGCGCGCCAGCTCCTCGGTCAGGCGCGAGGACTCGATGGCGTTGGCGGACTGGTTGGCGAAGAGCTGCAGGAACTCCAGGTCCAGATCGGTGATCTCCAGGCCGCTGATGGCGTTGTCGGCGATGAGCACGCCGATGGCGCCGCGGCGGGTGGCCAGCGGCGCGACGGCGAAGCGGCCCACGCCGAGCCAGCGGCGCACGTCGGCCGTCCCGGGACCGTCGTCCGTCTCGGTGACCAGCACCGTGCGCCGGCCATGCAGGGCGCGGATGAGCACGTGCTGCTCCTCGTCCAGCGAGACGCTGAGCTGGCGGACGATGTTGTTGACCGCCACGTCGGTCTCGCGCAGGGAGAGGTCGTAGCTGGTCATCATCTCGTAGAGGTCGGTGGGCTGGTCGGCCAGATCGCGCCAGATGCGCTCGGCCTCCTCGCGGCTGCTCGGGCCGATGGCGATCTCTCCGCGCAGGCAGCGCGTCCGCTCGTCCACCAGCAGCAGGAACGCGCGGTTGAAGCGCAGGCCCTGGCCGGCGGTCATGGCGATGAGCACCGACTCGAGCACCTGCGGCAGCGAGAGCTGTGCGCCGTAGAGCGCCTCCGACACCTGGTTGAGCAGGTTGAGCTTGGCCAGGCGGGCGGCCCGCAGGGCGTCCCGCGCGGCGAGCTCGCTGGCCTCGTGGATCAGCACGGTGCGGTAGAGCCGGCCCTGGCCGTCCCGGAAGGCCTCGCACTGGAGCTCGGCGGCGACCGTGGCGTCGCCCACGCGAAGGTCCAGCTGGCGGACGCAGCCGCGGTCCGGACAGCCGGGGTCATCGCACCCCGCGAACGGCTCGGCGCTGGTGACCAGGTCCTCGAGGGAGCGGCCTGCCAGGTCCTCTGCCGGCGTATCGTAGAGTCGCCCGGCGCCGGCGCTGGCCAGCAGCACCCGCCAGCGGGCGTCGACCAGCAGGATGGGGGTCTGCGTGGCGGCCAGGCTGCGGTGGGCGAGCTCGTCGAGGGTGACCGGATCGTTCACGGCGCCACCTCCGTGGCCACGGGCACCAGCTGGCGGTAGCGGGCGGCGTAGGCGGCGGCGCTGGCCTC
>JAASSM010000317.1 GCA_021767885.1 bacterium
ATCCTCGCCGACTTCGCCGACACCTGCTTCTACGGCCGCGAGGACCAGTTCGACGGCCCGCTGCCCACGTCCACGCAGAGCGATTTCTACTACGCCGCCCACGACTCCCTCTACTACGACCACCTGCTGCGCGACGTGGCCGACTACTACGCCGCGGTGAGCGGCGGGCGGTTCACCCTCGACTACCGGGTCCACGGCACCGTCGCCGGCCTGGCCGAGGGCATGGCCCACTACGGCGACCACCCCGAGGAGGGGGAGCAGTCGGTCCTGCTGGCCGCCGACGCCATCGCCGCCCTCGATGCGGAGATCGACTTCTCGCTGTACGACACGGTCCTGCTGATCCACGCCGGCGCCGGCGAGGAGACCGACGTCCTGGGCAACTCCCCGGAGCAGATCTACAGCACCTACCTCGGCCCGGAGGACTTCCAGGAGGCCGTGGAGGATTCCATCCTCGCCGCGCCCTACATCGCCACCGACGACCATCCCGAGGGCGAGGGCGTCCGCCACGTGCTGATCCTGCCGGAGAACCAGTTCCAGGACGCCTTCGAGGGCTTCAGCGGCTACTACGGCAGCCTGGGCGTGTACTGCTTCGAGGTGGGGTTGCGCCTGGGCATGCTCTCGCTCACCGACTTCACGCCGGCCGGGGCGCCGGACAGCCAGGGCATCGGCCAGTTCGGCCTCATGGGCTACGGGCTGTTCTCCGCCGGCGGGTTCGTCCCGCCCGAGCCCTGCGCCTTCAACAAGCAGCTCATGGGCTGGCTGGACCCCTACCCGGCCGACCCCGATGCCGCGGCCACCTGGACGCTGCACCCGGCCGCCGATCCGTCGGACCCGCTGGCCTGCGCGCGTGTCGATCTCACCGGGGCGGAGTACTTCCTCCTCGAGTACCGCCTGCAGGATCCCGACGGCAACGGCATCTTCAGCTTCACCGGCGACCTCAACGGCAACAACACGCCCGACTTCTTCGACGCCGACTCCCAGCTCGGCGACGGCACGCCCACCGGCTTCTTCGATCCGGCCACCGACACGCGCGAGTGGTTCACCGGGGCGGAGTGGGACTTCTTCCTCTCCGACAACACGGCCCGGCCCCAGGGGCCGGGCGTGCCCAAGGGCCGCGGCTCGGGCATCTACATCTGGCACGTGGACGAGACCGTGATCCGCGCGGCCTTCGGCGCCGAGCGCAACCTCTTCAACGCCGACCCCGCCCGCAAGAGCGTGGACGTGGAGGAGGCCGACGGCATCCAGGACCTCGATTCCCGGGAGCCGTCCCCGTACTGGCTGGGCGGCGACCTCGACAGCTTCCGGGGCGAGGACGCTGACCGCTTCGGCCCCGACACCCGCCCGGACACGCGGACCAACGGCGGACTGCGGACCGGCATCCTGGTGGACGCCATCAGCGACGTGGTGGTCGATTCCACGCACGTGTTCAACCCGGGGGCCGAGGACGAGTACACCGGCATCCGCTACGCCGACAGCATGACCTTCCAGCTCAGCCGCCAGTCCGCGGCCGCCGATGCTCCGCAGCGGCTGGCCAGCCGTGACCTGCCCGGCGCGGATCTGGCCGGCTCGGATCTGCTGGCGGTACGGCTGGATCCGGAGCAGGACGTGCCGGTCCTCGCGGCCGTCAGCCGGTCGGGAGAGATCTTCGCCCTGCGCGCGGACCTCACCGAGTGGGTGGACCACGACGGCGACCCGGCCACGGTGGCGCCGCTGGCGGCGGCCCGCGACGCGGCCGGCGAGGCGGTGGCGGCCAACCTGCCGCTGGCCGCCGGGCAGCTCGAGAGCGGCGGCACGCTGGAGCTGGTGCTGACGGCGGACGACGGCGTCTACGCCTTCGGGGCCGACGGCGAGCCGCTGGGCGACGTGGGCGGCGCCACGGGGCGCATCGCCCGGCTGGACAGCTGCCGCCTCCCGGCGGTGCTGCTGCCCCCGGAGGGCACCGCCGAGGACGGAGACGTGGCCGGCACGCCCGTCCTGATCGCCGTGGTGGAGCGGCAGCCCGACGGCGACCGCCTGCGGTTGCTGGATCACCAGGGTCAGGACGTGATCGCGCCGCTGACCCTGTATGGACGGGCCACCGCGGCGCCGGTACGCCTGCGCCGCAGCGCCACCGAGGACCACCTCCTCGTGCCGGTGGACGCCAGCCCCGACGGTGGCGGACAGCTCCGGGTGGTGACCCGGGCGGGGACGGGCTGGTCCGTCTCCGGATCCCGCGAGCTGGCGGCCATTCCCGGCCAGCAGCGGCCCATGATCTCGCAGATTCCAGGCGGCGCCCTGGTGGCGGCCCTGAGCGACACCGCCGGACGGGGACAGTTCTGCCAGACCCACGGCCCCTCCGGGAGCGCTCCGGCGCCCTGGCCGGACGCGCTGGCCCTGGGCTCGCCCCTCGGTCCGCGAGGCGCGCTGCTGCAGGCCGACGGCGCCCTGGCGCGGGTGGACGTCAACGGCGAGCGGCTGCTGGGCTGGCCCCGCCGCCCGCGGCCGGCCACCACCGCGAGCGCGGCGGCGCCCCTGGTGCTCACGGCCGCCCTGCCGGGCGACGCCAAGGCGGCCCCCTTTGTGCCCGATCAGTGGGACGACGCCTTCCTCTTCCACACCGGCGACGGCCGCCTCTTCCTGTTGGACGAGGACGGCGAGGTGCGGCCGGGCTGGCCGCTGCCGGGACCGGCGGGTCCGGCCGGGTCGCCGGCGCTGGTGCGCCGCGGTGACGGCCGCTACCTGCTCTTCGCCGCCGGGGCCCACCGGCGCGTGGCCGGGGTCGATCCGGACACCGATCAGCTCCTGGAATCGGTGACCGGCACGCTGCAGAGCTGGATCCTGGATCTGGAGGGCGGGATGGACCCGGATGCCATGCTGGCCGACGCCATGGCCGGCGGCGGCCCCTGGCGGGCGGGCTGGCCGGTGGGGACGGGCAGTGTCCGTACCGACCCGGTGCACGAGCCGCGGTTCGCCGCCTCGGTGGTCTGCTATCCGCAGCCGCTGACCGGCCGCACGCTCCATGTGCGTGGGGACGCCGTGGGCGAGTACGCCGGAGACGGCGACGTCCGCATCCAGATCCTCGACCTGCAGGGCGAGGTGGTCCGCGACGTCCGGGCGCCGCTGGTGGCCGGTCGCGTGGCGTTCGACGTGCCCATCGACCTGGCCGAGGTGGCCTCCGGCCTGTACGTCTGCCGGGTGGCGGTGAACGACGGGACCGGCGCCGCGGTGACGGTCAAGACCATCGCGGTCGCCCGCTGAGGCGGCCGCCCCGCTGGCGCGGCGCTTGCTGCCCGGCGTGACGAGAGGTACAGTCAGGACTCAACCCGGGGAGCCGGCGCGGCGTTCGCGACGGCCGTGAGAGGAAAGGTGACCATGCGTAGCAAGCTCTTCATCGCGAGCGTCGGGCTGCTCGGCCTGCTCCTGCTGGCCGTGCCCCAGGCGGCGCTGGCCGGGGGCAATCCCGGCGACGCCGGCCTGCTGTTCCTGCGCCAGGGCATGGGCACGCGCGAGGCCGCCATGGGCGGCTCGGGCGTGGCGGCCACCGAGGGGGCGGCCGCGGCCTACTGGAATCCCTCCCGCCTGGCCTTCGCGCCCGCCGGCACCGCCCTGCTCGTCCAGCAGCAGACCTGGCTGGAGACCTTCGACTACACCGCCGCCGCCCTGGTCCACCATGGCGACTTCGGGGTGGTGGGCCTGACCTTCGCCGGCCTCTTCTCCGACGAGATCGAGCGCTACGGCGCCGACGCGGTGGGTGTCCCCGAGGGGACCTTCTCCCCGTACGATCTCGCCTTCGGCGCCAGCTACTCGCGCCGCCTGGGCGAGGAGTTCGCCGTGGGCGCCCAGGCCAAGGTGGTCTACGAGAAGATCGACATCTACAGCGGCACGGTGGTCCTCTTCGATCTCTTCGCCACCTGGCAGCTGCGCCACCTGCCCGGCATGAGTCTCGGGGTCAGCGCCACCAACCTGGGCGGCCAGATGACCATCAACGAGG
>JAASSM010000318.1 GCA_021767885.1 bacterium
CAGGACCTTGAGCACCTCGAAGAGCTGCCGCCGCACCGAGCGGGCGGGCACCCGTGCCAGCGGCCGCTGGTCGAAGGTGACCAGGCCCACGGCGTCGTTCTGGCGCAGCAGCAGGTACGCCAGGCAGGCGGCCAGCACCCGGCCGTAGGCCAGCTTGGTGGGCCGGGCCTTATCGTCCGCGGTGAAGCGCATGCTCGCCGAGCAATCCATCAGCAGCGTGCAGCGCAGGTTGGTCTCCTCGGCGTAGACCTTCTGGTAGGCGCGGTCGCTGCGGGCGAGCACCCGCCAGTCGATGTGGGTGGTGGGCTCGCCCGGCTGGTAGCGCCGGTACTCGGCGAACTCGGCCGAGAAGCCATGATAGGGGCTACGGTGCAGGCCGGTGAGGAAGCCCTCCACCAGCATGCGGGCCAGCAGGTCCAGCCGGTCGAGCTGGCTGGCCAGCTCCGGCGTGATGACCTCGGCCGCCGTCCTCACGCGCCCACCTCGTCGAGGATGCGGGTGATGATGGTGTCCTTGGCCACGCTCTCGGCCTCGGCGTGGAAGTTGGTGACCAGACGGTGGCGCAGCACCGGGTGGGCGAGGCGACGGACGTCGTCCAGCGAGGGCGTCTCGCGGCCGTCCAGCAGGGCCCGGGTCTTGGCGCCGCGGATCAGGTCCTGCGCCGCCCGGGGACCGGCGCCCCAGGCCAGGAACTCGGTGGCCGCGGCCGCCGCCTCGGGGGTGCCCACGCGGGTGGCCCGCACCAGCTGCACGGCATGGCGGGTGACCTGCTCCTGGGGCTGCACCTCGCGGACCAGCTCCTGGTAGGCCAGCACGTCCTCGCGTTCGAGGACCACGGCGGGCTCCTGGCCCAGCACGCCGGTGGTGGCCTCGACGATGCGCACCTCGTCCTCCAGCTCGGGATAGGCGATCAGGACGTTGAACATGAAGCGGTCGAGCTGGGCCTCGGGCAACGGGTAGGTGCCCTCCTGCTCGATGGGGTTCTGGGTGGCCAGCACGAAGAAGGGCGCCTCCAGGGCGTGGGTCTGCCCGGCCGCGGTGACCTGCTTCTCCTGCATGGCCTGCAGGAGCGCGGCCTGGGTCTTGGGCGGCGTGCGGTTGATCTCGTCGGCCAGGATCACGTTGGCGAACACCGGCCCGCGCACGAAGCGGAACTGGCGGCGGCCGGTGGCGGTGTCCTCCTCCAGGATCTCCGAGCCGGTGATGTCGGCCGGCATCAGATCCGGCGTGAACTGGATCCGCCCGAAGCTCAGGTGCATCACCCGCGCCAGGGAGGAGATCAGCAGCGTCTTGGCCAGTCCGGGGACCCCCTCGAGCAGGGCGTGGCCGCCGGCGAACAGGGCGATGAGCATCTCCTCGATCACGCGGTCCTGGCCCACGATGCGGCGGCCGATCTCGCGGCGCATGGCCTGGTGGGCATCCTGGAGCTGGTCGATGCGGGCGGGGTCGGTCACGAGAAGCCTCCGGTGGTGGGGCGCGGCCGGTCCGTCCGGGCGCGTCCGTGAAGTCTAAGGCAAGGTCGCGGCGGCCACAATGCGCCCCGCCGGACGGCGATCGCCAGGTGGGGCTTGGCCGCCAGGCCAAACCGTCCTATCGTGCGTCCCTGAATGGAGGTCACCGCGTGCACAAGAAGTTCTACCGCGCACTCGAGCATCTGTTGCGGGATATCGACGCCGCCACCGGCGACGAGCACATGCTCTCCCTGGTGATCGAGCAGCTGGTCGAGGGCGAGAACGCCGAGCTGTTCGGCATCGCCAGCGGGCGCGCCTGGCGCGAGCGCGCCAACGATTTCGTGCTCATCGAGAGCATCGGCGAGTACGGCGAGGCCATCGAGGGCAAGACCGTGGCCAAGGACTACGCCATGGTCCAGCACCTGCTGCAGGAGCGCCTCTGGGTGGTGCGTCCGGATGCTCCGGATTACGACCGCGACCTCGAGGCCCAGTTCAGCCACCTGGCCAACGCCGCCATCGCGGTGGGGCAGAACCCCACCTACCTGATCAGCTTCAGCGTGGAGCACGACGACCAGGCCGAGCTGCTGATCATGCTCGAGGCCATCCGTGCCGCGCTGGGTCTGAAGCTGCGCCAGAACGCCCTGGAGAGCCAGCTGCGCCAGGCCCAGGCCATCCAGCTCTCCCTGTTGCCCCAGCGCCTGCCGGATCTGCCGGGCTTCGAGTTCGCCGCCCGCACCCTGCCCGCCGACGAGGTGGGGGGCGACGTCTACGACCTGCAGATCCTCGAGCCCGGCATGCTCGGCCTGCTGGTGGCCGACGCCAGCGGCCACGGCCTGCCGGCCGCGCTGCAGGCCCGCGACGTGGTGGTGGGCATGCGCATGGGCCAGTCCCACAACGAGAAGATCACCTCGCAGATCGAGCGCCTCAATCGCGTGGTCCACCAGACGCTGCTGACCAGCCGCTTCATCACGCTGTTCTATGCCGAGATCGAGGACACCGGCAACATCACCTACGTCAACGCCGGCCACTGTCCGCCGCTGATGATCACCCCCGGGGGCGAGGTCTTCGCGCTGCAGACCAGCGGACCCGTGCTAGGGCCGCTGCCCGACGCGGTCTACCGCCGCTGCTACATGACCCTGCGGCCGGGCGAGGTGCTGGTGCTGTTCACCGACGGCATCCTGGAGCGGCCCGCTCCCGGCGAGGAGGCCGACGACGAGCGCGAGGGCGTGGAGTTCGGGCAGGACAACCTGGTCCGGGTGCTCAAGGAGAACCGGCACCGGTCGCCGGTGGAGCTGGTCGAGGCCGTGATCGACGCGGTGCGGGCCTTCGGCGGCGCAGCCCCGCTGCAGGACGACATGACCGTGGTGGCGGTCCGCCGCCTCGAGCCCTCCGGGGACCACCAGCAGGAGTCCCTGACACCCATCCCCCAGGACGCCTGAGATCCCGCGGCCAGGGCCGGCCCCGGAACCGGCATCGGGCAGGCGGCCGCGCCCACCGCATGCGGCGAGGGGTCAGGGACCGGTCTGCAGCCGGTAGGTGGCCACGGTCCAGTCCTCGGGTTCGCGCAGCCCCACGCCGCGGATGGTGCAGGTATCGACGAGCGCGAAGGTCACCCCGCGCACCGTGCGGCCGTCCCAGCGCGGGGGTCCCAGCGAGCGGTCCACGAACCACATGGGCGGCGCCGACTCGCCATCGGGCCCGCGGAGCCAGATCCCGCTCTCGACCATCTGCTCGAACCCCATCTCCCGCCCCAGGGCCATGATCTCGGGGCTGACCAGTCCCATGAGGTCGCGCACCGGCCGGTCGCTGCCGTAGGCGAGGGCGCCGATGTCCAGGGCGGCGATCACCGCGCCGGGCGGCGAGTGCTCCCCGAGCCAGACGCCCTGCGCGAGGTAGCAGCGGTTCACCCCGGCGGAGAAATCGCGCACGTGGGGCCGCACCAGCCAGCCCGTGATGGCCAGGTTGGCCGCCAGGGTCAGCACGCAGGCCAGCGCCGGGATGCCCCGGCCCCAGACCGTCCGGCCCCGGTAGTCGGAGGCGAGCTTCAACAGCCAGAAGGCGAGCACCGCCAGCATCAGCAGCAGCACCGGCGAGAGCGGGGACAGGTAGCGGCTGATGGTCCAGACCCGGTTGACGGCATAGCCACCCAGCAGCAGGCCCGTCCAGACCAGCGCCACGAGCACCAGGGTCACGCCGCTCCAGAACTGCCAGGCCGTGGGCGCGGGGATCACCTCGCCGTCCTCGCCGGCGTGCTCCTGTCGCCGGCGCTCCACCAGCACGAAGGCCACCAGGGCCAGGAACACGGCCCAGAGGATGGCCTGGGTCATGCCCAGCTGCTGGAGCGAGCGCACCAGGGAGGCCAGGATCTCACCGGGGTCGAAGGTGGCGGCGTAGCTCTTGGCCGCGGCCGTGCCGGGCGTGGCCCGGCCAAAGGTGAGCCGGGCGTAGACCAGCCAGGGGCCGGCCGTCGCCAGCCAGCCCAGCGCGGCCACCATCAGCGGGGCGTGGGGCCGGC
>JAASSM010000319.1 GCA_021767885.1 bacterium
CGGCGGCCGTCGCGTCCGGTCTCGCCCCGACCCGTGACGCGGGCCTGCCCGCCCGCACCAGGAGCCTCGCGCGTGTCCCGTCGTCCCGTACCCGATCATCCACGCTGTCCGGTGCACGGCCAGGTCCGATCCGCCGGCCGCACCACGGCCGCGTCCTCTGCCGCGTCCGCCCCCCCGCCCGGCTCCGGGTCCCGATCCGGGTCCGAGCCCGCCGCGACCTGCGCCATGGCGCGCCCGGCCATGGGCTGCCGGCCCGACTCGCCGCGCCGCTGGCTGCTGGCGCTGCTGGGCCTGCTCTGCGTGGGCCTGGCCGCCATCGGCGTCGTGGTGCCCGGCATGCCCACCACGGTCTTCCTCATCGCCGCCGCCTGGCTCTTCACCCGGAGCTGTCCCTGGCTCGAGGAGAAGCTGGTCCGGCACCGCGTCTTCGCCCCCTTCCACGCCTACCTGGACCCCGACACGCCCATGCCTCGCCGCGCCCGCATCGCCGCCCTGGCGGCCATGTGGACGGCGATCACCGCGAGCGTGCTGCTGCTGGGCAGCGGCGGGCTGGCCGGTCCAGCGTTGCTGGCGGTGCGGGCGGCGGTGATCGCGGCGGGAATGGTGGGCACCGTGGTGATCCTCAGGGTGCGGCGGGGTCCGCGCCGTCCCCACCGCACCCGCTAGCCGGCTCTCCGGACCTCACTTCATCAGCGTCAGACGTGCCACGTCCGTGTGGCCGGCGGTCTCGAGCCGGGCCAGGTAGACCCCGGTCGCCGCGGCCCGGCCCGTCGCATCGCGGCCAGCCCAGCGCACGGAGTGGACGCCGGCCGCGAACGACCGCCCCGCCACCAGGGTGCGCACGAGGCGGCCGGCGGCATCGTGGATCGCCAGCGACACGTCCGTGGCCACCGGCAACGCGAAGGTGATGGTGGTGGCCGGGTTGAACGGGTTGGGATGGCCGCCGAGCAGGCGCGGCGCCCGGGCCGCAGCGGCCGCCGCCCCGGCCGGTCGCCCGTCGGTCCCGGGCACGGCGGTGGCCGGCGGCGTGGCCAGGAACACCTTGACGCTCGGCTCGCCGGAGTTGCCCACCACCAGGTCGGGCCACTGGTCGCCGTTCAGGTCGCCGAAGGCGATGGCGGTGCCCACGGTGGGCGAGTCGTAGGTCCAGCTCGGCGCCGTGGCGAGCACGCCGCCCTCGTTGAGATAGATGTGCACGCGGCCGTCGGAGAAGTGGCACTCGGCCAGGTCGGGGTCGCCATCGCGGTCCACGTCGCAGAAGCGCAGGTCGCTGTGGCCGTGGTACGGGGCCTCCGACTGCCAGACCAGCGTCATGGTGCCGGCCTGGTTGCGCCAGAGCTGGGTGGGATCGTGGCCGAGGGCCAGGTCCACCCAGCCGTCGCCGTCCACGTCGGCGAAGGCCACGCCCTTGTCGGTGCCGGTGTCGCCGGTGGTCCAGGCGGGGGTGCTCTGCAGGCCGCCCTCCTGGTTGTCGTACACGGCCGAGGCGAAGCCGCTCCACTTGCTCACCGCCACCTCGGGCCAGCCGTCCTGGTCCCAGTCCGCGGCGGCCAGGAAGTTCTGCAGCGACACCTCCTGCGACTGCCACGTGGGCCAGGCCGTCAGCTCCCCGTCCACGTTCTCGAAGCCGAACATGGGCCGGTAGGGATCGTACTGGCCAGCGCCCTGGTTGGCGGTCACCAGGTCCAGATCGCCGTCCAGGTCCCAGTCCAGCAGCAGGCCGGCGTTGTTCCAGGCCCCGTCGGGCTCGGCGCTGGACCAGCCCGGCACCGGGTCGGGGCCATCGGGCCCGCCGAAGTAGATCACCGAGGGCGAGGAGAGGCCCCCGCCGTTGGCGGCGAACACGTCCAGGTGGCCATCGCCGTCGATGTCGCCCACCTGGACGTCGCCAGTGGAGACCTCGTCGGCGCTCACCCAGGAGGGCTGATCCTCGAGCATGCCGCCGGTGTTGAAGTAGATGAGGTTCTCCCAGTGGTCGTACGGCGGATACGAGTTGGAGATGTAGCAGCCCACCACCACGTCGTTCCAGCCGTCGCCGTCGAGGTCGGCCACCTGCAGGCCGCCCACCTGCCGGCGCAGCGTGTTCTGCCAGTCGGGGGCGGTGCCGTAGGGCACGCCGGCGTCGTTCCGGGGCACCGGCCCCGACGCGGTGTCCGGCTCCAGGGTGACGGACTGGTGGCCGTCCGCCGAGACCTCCACGGCCGCGGGCGCGGCGGCGGCCGCCGTGATGGCGATCATCAGGGCGATGGTCGCGAGAGCTGTCGTCCGGATCTCGGTCATGGTCGTGCTCCGGGGTTCGGGGGCGGGCTCCATCCCGGTCCAGGTCCAGCCCGAGTGTATCGCGTCCGCGGAACGGTTTCCAGGGGCTCCGGAGGCTGGCTTGCCCCCCCACGGCCGGCTGCCTATCATGGGCCGGTTCGAATCATCGTTCGCCGCGCGGCCCCGGCGCGCCGCGTCCATCACCGGATCCCACGGAGGCCCGTCATGCTCGAGCGCAGTGCCGACTCCAAGTTCCCCAGCCTGGTCGATCGCTTCGTCAAGTACGTCAAGGTCAACACCCAGAGCAGCGACGAGAGCGACACCTACCCCTCCACCGAGCGCCAGTTCGACCTCGCCCGCATCCTGGTGGACGAGCTGAAGGAGCTGGGCCTGACGGACGCCGCGGTGGACGAGCACTGCTACGTGACGGCCACCCTGCCGGCCACCCCGGGCTGCGAGAACGTGCCGGCCATCGCCTTCGTCGCCCACGTGGACACCTATCCCGAGGTCTCCGGCGAGAACGTCGAACCCATCTTCCACGAGAACTACCAGGGCGGTGACATCGCGCTGCCCAGGAACGGGATCGTGATCAAGGAGAGCGAGAACCCGTACCTGAAGACCTGCATCGGCGAGACCATCATCACCGCCGACGGCACCACCCTGCTGGGCGCCGACGACAAGGCGGGCATCGCCGAGATCATGGAGGCGCTCACGCGCATCGTGGAGAACCCGGACTTCGCCCACGGCCCCATCAAGATCGGCTTCACGCCGGACGAGGAGGTGGGCCAGGGGGTCAAGCACTTCGACATCGAGAAGTTCGGCGCGCTGGTGGCCTACACCATGGACGGCGGCAAGCGCGGCGAGGTGGAGCACGAGACCTTCTGCGCCGACACCGCCATCGTCACCTTCACCGGCCGCGACATCCACCCCGGTTTCGCCAAGGACAAGCTGGTCTCCTCCATCAAGGTGGCCGGCACCTTCCTGGACACCCTGCCGCGCGAGGGCGCCCCGGAGACCACCGAGGGCAAGCAGGGCTACATCCACCCCGTGAGCGTCAAGGGCAACACCAGCACCACCGAGGTGGCCCTGCTGATCCGCGACTTCGACGTGGACCAGCTGCCGGTCAAGGCCGACCGCATCCGCGAGTACGCCGCGAAGGCCTGCGAGCAGTGGCCGGGCTCGAGCTTCGAGGTGGAGATCAAGCAGTACTACCGCAACATGAAGTACGACCTCGAGAAGGAGCCCCGTGCGGTGGAGTACGCCCTCGAGGCGGTCAAGCGCACCGGCCTGGAGCCCCAGCTGGGTTCGATCCGCGGCGGCACCGACGGCGCCGTCCTCTCGGCCCGCGGCCTGCCCACGCCCAACATCTTCACCGGGGAGCAGAGCTTCCACGGCTACACCGAGTGGTGCTGCCTGAAGGACATGGAGCTGGCGACCCGGACCATCCTGCACCTGGTCACGGTGTGGCGGGAGAAGGAGGCGTAGGCCACCTTCCCGGTGGGTTGTGCCCCGAAGAATGTTGATGGCCCCCAGGGAGCCGGTCTTTCCGGCTCCCTTTCTCTTTGCCCCTAGAACGCGTACTTCAGCTCATGCCCCGGGTTCACTCGCAGGGTCCGCGTCTTCACCCGCCGCCAGTAGTAGTCCTCCCACAACGGTGGCAGCGGGATCTGCGTCACGAACAACCGCCGCGCGAGGATCTCCTCCTC
>JAASSM010000320.1 GCA_021767885.1 bacterium
CCTCGCCCCCGCCGCGTCGGGCCGCGAGGGCTTCACCTGGCCGGACGTCATGCTGGTGGTGGCCGAGCGCACCGCCGGGCCGGCCCCCGCTTGACCGTGGCCGGCCCCGTGCCGGCCTGCACCCGCGCCCGCACCGGGCGCCGAACCGAAGGAGAGAGACGGATGTCCGACACCTACAGCACCGGCGATGGCTTCAAGGTCCGCGACATCGGCCTGGCCTCGCGTGGCCGCATGAAGATCGACTGGGCCGAGTCCCGCATGCCCGTGATGATGAAGCTGCGCGAGGAGCACAGCCGGCTGCAGAGCCTCAAGGGCATGCGCATCGCGGGCTGCCTGCACGTGACCAAGGAGACCGCGGTCCTGGTGGAGACCCTCGAGGCCGCCGGCGCGGAGATCAGCTGGTCCGGCTGCAATCCCCTGTCCACCCAGGACGACGTCGCCGCCGCCCTCGCCGAGGCCGGCATCAGCATCTACGCCTGGCACGGCATGAGCGTGGAGGAGTTCTACTGGTGCATCGACCGCACCCTGGACTTCGAGCCCACCCTCACCCTCGACGACGGCGCCGACCTCATCTTCCGCGTCCACGACGCCCACACCAACCTCATCGACACCATCCTCGGCGGCACCGAGGAGACCACCACGGGCGTCAAGCGCCTGCGGGCCATGGCCGAGGCCGGCGCGCTGAAGTACCCGGTGATCGCGGTGAACGACGCCGAGACCAAGTGGGACTTCGACAACGTCTTCGGCACCGGCCAGAGCAGTATCGACGGCATCCTGCGCGCGACCAGCGTCCTGCTGGCGGGCAAGAACTTCGTGGTCGCCGGCTTCGGCCACTGCGGCACCGGCTGCGCCATGCGGGCCGAGGGCATGGGCGCCAACGTGATCTGCACCGAGATCAAGCCCACCGCCGCGCTCAAGGCCACGCTGCACGGCTACCAGGTGATGACCATGGACGAGGCCGCCCGCGTGGGCGACGTGTTCATCACCGCCACCGGCTGCAAGGACGTGATCACCGGCAAGCACTTCGAGGTGATGAAGGACGGCGCCATCGTCTGCAACACCGGGCACTACGACTGCGAGATCAACCTCCAGGATCTCGAGGCCATGGCCAGCGGCAAGCGCGAGCTGCGCGACAGCTGCGAGGAGTACACCCTGAAGGATGGCCGGCGCATCTACGTCCTGGCCCAGGGCCGTCTGGTCAACCTGGCCGCCGCCGAGGGGCACCCCAGCGAGGTCATGGACATGAGCTTCGCCAACCAGTTCCTCTCCATGGTGCGCATGGCCCGCGAGGGCAAGGACCTCACCGTGGCGGTCCACGACATTCCCGAGGACCAGGATCAGGAGATCGCGAAGATCAAGCTGTCCACCGTGGGCGCCACCCTGGACGAGCTGACCCCCGACCAGCTGGCGTACCTGAACGACTACGCCGCCGGCACGTAGGTCACCTGCGACCGCCCCGCGGCGATCGTGCCGTGAACACGAGACGCCGCCCCCGTCCACGGGGGCGGCGTCTTCATGATCCGTTCCGGGCGAGCCGTCCCGGAGGCGGGGCGATCACCGGCGGTGGCGCCGCCGCGCGCCCGCGGGGGCTAGAACCAGTACACGCCGCCGAGGCTGAGACGGAACACGTGCTGGTTGGTCCACTGCCCGGTCACGTCGCTCCAGCGGGTCTCGTCCTCGGTGAGCGTGTAGGCCCACATCCACTCGAACTCCAGGCCGAACCGCTCGCTCAGGCTGTACTCGGTCCCGAGGCCACCACCGAAGGTCCAGTCCGTGCCCTCCACCGGTTCCTCGGCGATCTCCAGCGGATCGCTGCCGCGGCCCGACCGCGTCAGCGTCCAGTCCGTGCGACCGGCCAGCAGGGTCAGGAAGGGGTTGAACTTGCTCTCCGGCAGCAGGCTCTGGCCCAGGAAGCCCACCACGGAGAACTCGAAGCCGCTCATGGTCAGCTCGGTGTCCGTGGTGATGGGGTGCGACAGGGTGTTGCCCTGGGGCCCGTCCTCGGGGTCGAACAGCGCGAGGTTGGTCTCGTTGGTGTCGAAACCGAGCCCGCCACGCACGTACCGCGCCTGGAAGGCGAGGTAGTCGATGACGTGGTAGCGCAGGCCGAGGTCGAAGGCCATCTGGCCGGTGGTGATGTCGTTGATGTTGCGGACCTTCTCCTTGAGCACGTACAGCGGCTGCCAGTAGGAGAGGCGCGCGCTGGCGGCGAACTTGCCGGGGTGCTTGACGGGCAGGGGCTCGCGCTCGGTGGCGAACTCGTCGAGGACCGACTCCGGCCCGGGGCTGGTGCGGTCGAAGGTCAACGGCTGGCTGCGGCCACCGATGGACATGCTGCCGCGGATGCGGTCGTTCTCCTCGTCGTGGCGGCCCCAGAAGCTGCTCATGAACGGGGCGCCATCGAAGCGGAAGTTGAAGGAGACGGTGTTCTGACGGTCGCTGACCGACAGGTCGCGCAGCTCCACGGTCTCGTCCACGCTGGTGTCGGTCAGCGTGCCGCGGTACTGGTCGCCGTCGGGCAGGATCTCCATCTGGATCTCCCGCTCCTCGTCGTCGTCGTCCGGCCGGGCGGACCAGGCGCCCACCAGCGGCCGCTCGGGGATGAAGGCGACGTCCTCGGCGCCGGCCTTCTGCACCACGCGGTCGAACTCCAGCGGCATGTCACGGGAGCCCATGCCGGGCATGGTGGCCGAGACGGTGCCCTTGAGCTTGTCGTCCACGGGGTTCAGGCGGAGCTGGTAATCGGCGCGGACGGTGATGTCCTGGCCGGGGATCTCGGTGGAGGTGCGGAAGCTGACCTTGCCGTCCTCGACGTCGACGGCCTGCAACTCGGTGATCTCGTCCGGTTGCGTGCTCGAGCGCAGGGTCCCGAGCCACCGGCCGGTGGCATCCTGCTCCAGGTTCAGGAGCAGCACGGCCTTGCCGCGCATGCTGTCCACCTCGGTGCGCCACTTGCCCGCCACGCCATCCTGGGCGCTCGTGGGCGCGGCCGCCACGATCACGGCGACGACGACCAGCAGCACGCTGAACCTGATTCCGGGGCGCATACCCACGTTCATTCGCGTTCACTCCTCGTCGGGCTTCGCGGGGGTGCCTGGACTGCGGATCGCAGGAACCGTCGCGCTGGCGATCAACCGGATCCGGAGATCCGGGGACGTTCCCGGCTGGGGCGCCCGGAAACTCGAATGGAATATATGGGTTGGCAAATGCGTTGTCCAATCAAGGTCTCGGGCGGCCGGCGGCCGTCGGGCCCCGCGGGACCACGCTCGAGGAGATTGGCGAAGCACGACATTGAAATCGGGGATTGTTCTCCGTATACTGAGTCAGCCACGGCGTGGCGCGTGCGTCCGTCGTGGTCGTTTCGATGCGGGTTCTCCCGGCTTCCTGGCTAGTCGCCGGGGGAGAATCGAGGTTGGTCCGGGGAAGCCGGGGATGAGTCGCCCCCGGGGGAACTGGGCCCGCTTCGCCCGCATCGATATTTTTTCCCCGGAATCGGGTCGCCCAGCGAGGACCCGGCTTCCGGGATCCGGAAGGACCGACCGCATGACCCGCCCCGGCCGCGAACTCCTTCATGCCCTGCCCAAGACGGACCTGCACGTGCATCTCGATGGCTCCCTGCGCCCCCAGACCGTCCTGGAGCTGGCCCGCGAGCGGGACGTGTTGCCCGGGTTGCGGTCCGTGGAGGACGTGCTGGCGGTCTGCCGGGCGCCGGAGACGTGCGCCAGCCTCGAGGAATACCTGCAGGTCTTCGACGTCACCCTGACCGTCATGCAGGACGAGGCCGCGCTCGAGCGGATCGCCCGCGAGCTGGCCGAGGATGCCCACCGCGAGAACGTCCGGTGGCTGGAGGTGCGCTACGCCCCCATCCTGCACCAGCAGCAGGGGCTGGCGCTGGACGCGGTGGTGGCCGCGGTGCAGCGAGGGCTGGATGCGGCGCGGCGGCGCTACGGCATCGCCA
>JAASSM010000321.1 GCA_021767885.1 bacterium
CCAGCCAGGCCGCCGTGGTGGGGGCGCCGTGCAGGACGGCGAAGCTGCCGGTGCAGGCCACCGGGCCGAAGAAGACCAGGGCGGCCAGCTCGCCCAGCCCCAGGCGGGCCAGGGGCCAGGGGCCGGCCGTGTAGGCCACCGCCCCCGCCAGGCAGGCCATCCCCAGCGCGAGCAGCCACCATCCCACCTGCCAGGCCGCGAACAACCCCGCCGCGCTGGCCAGGACGAGGCAGAGCACGAGGCCGTAGCTCACCTGCCGGGGGCTGAGCAGCCCGCGCTGCGTCACGCGGACGGGGCCGAGGCGGTCGTGGCCGTCCACGCCGGAGCGCGCGTCGAGGAGGTCGTTGGCCAGGTTGGCGGCGATCTGCAGCAGGACCGCCACCGCCAGGCACGCGGCGGCCAGTGGCCACGAGCCGCCGCCCTGGGCGCCGGCCAGGGCGGCCCCGAGGATCACCGGGGCCGCGGAGGCGGGCAGGGTCTTCGGCCGGATCGCCAGCAGCCAGGCGCCGGGCGAGCCGGCGCCGCGGGCCCGTGGCGCGACGATCATGCGCGCTCTCCCAGGGCGTCCGGCGCCACCGGACGGCCGCGCAGCCAGGCGAGGTAGCCCAGCAGCACCACGTTCATGGTCACGGCATAGACCACGGCCGGGACGGCGTAGGCGAAATCGGCGAGCAGCAGCGGGCTCGCGGCGATGGCGATGGCCTGGGCCGCGTTCTGCATCCCCACCTCGACGAGGATGGCGCGGCGGGCCAGCGCCCCGAGGCGAGCGAGGCGGCCGAGCAGGACCCCCAGGCCCATGGTGGCCAGGATCAGCAGCAGGGTGGCCAGCGCCAGACTGCCGGCGCTGGCGATCAGGACCTCGCGCTGCCGCACCACGAACACCGCGATCATCAGCAGCAGCAGCGGCAGCGCGGCGCGCCGGAGGCCGGCGCCCAGGCGATCGGCCACTGCCGGACGGCGCGCACGCAGCAGCATGCCCAGGCCGATGGGCATCAGGATGGTCGCCGCGTTCTGGCCCAGGACCGGCCCCAGGGCCAGGCGCAGGGAGGGGTCGGCGCCCAGCCAGTGGCCCATGGCCAGGTTGACCACCAGCGGGATGGTGGCCACGGTCACCACGCTGGTGACCGCGGTGAGGGAGACCGAGAGGGCGACGTCGCCCCGGGCGAGCATGGTGAAGGCGTTGCTGCTGGCCCCGCCGGGACAGGCCGCCAGCAGCACCAGGCCCACGGCGGCCACCGCCGGCAGGTCCAGGACCGTGGCGACGCTCGCGGCCACCAGCGGCAGGCCGAGCAGCTGGGCGGCCAGGCCGACGGCCGCCGCACGGGGGCGGCGCGCCACCCGCCCGAAGTCGCGCGGCCGCAGGTCCAGCCCCAGGCCGAACATCAGCAGCACCAGGACGGGGATCACCACCAGCAGGATGTTCATGAGGCCTCCGGGGATGCGAGGGGCCCGCCGCGCGGCGGCGGCGGGCCCGGTGGTCGGATCTGGCGGCGGGTTCCCGCGGGGCCGCGGGGCGGGCTAGAGCCCCCGGGCCCCCAGCCAGCGCTCCGCCTCGATGGCGGCCATGCAGCCGGTGCCGGCGGCGGTGACGCCCTGGCGCCAGACGGAGTCCTGGACGTCGCCGGCGGCGAACACGCCCTCGACGCTGGTCATGGTGCGGTCCGGCCGGGTGATGATGTAGCCCTCGGCGTCCAGCTCGATCTGTCCGTCGAGGAACCCGGTGTTGGGGTCGTGACCGATGGCGATGAAGCAGCCCGTGCAGGGGACCTCCATCTCGGGCTCGCCCTTGGTGCTCTCCAGCAGGACGCCCCGGAGCATGCCGTTGTCGTCGGCCAGGTACTGCTTGATGGTCCGCGACCAGGCCAGCTCGATGTTCGGCGTGTCGAACACGCGCTGCTGCATGATCTTGCTGGCCCGCATCTCGTCACGGCGGTGGATCACCGTGACCTTCTTGCAGATGCCCGCGAGGTAGGTGGCCTCCTCGGCCGCCGTGTCGCCGCCGCCGACGACCACCACCTCCTGGTCGCGATAGAAGAAGCCGTCACAGGTGGCGCAGGCGGAGAGGCCCTTGCCATGGAAATCGTCCTCGCCGGGCAGGTTCAGCCAGCGGGCCGTGGAGCCGGTGGCGATGATCACCGCCGGCACCTCGTAGACCTCGTCGCCGGCGGTCACCCGGAACGGGGGACCGGCGCAGTCGATGGCGGTCACGTGGCCGGGACGGATGTCGGTGCCGAAGCGGGCGGCCTGGGCGCGGAACTTCTCCATCAGCTCGGGGCCCATGATGCCCTCGGGGAAACCGGGGTAGTTCTCCACGTCGGTGGTGATGGTGAGCTGGCCGCCGGGCTGCAGGCCCTCGTACATGAGGTTGGGGATGTTGGCGCGGCTGAGATAGATGGCCGCCGTGTAGCCCGCCGGGCCACTGCCGGCGATGATGACCTTGGGCGCGCGCTCGCTCATGGTGCCTCCTGGAGGGGAGAGTGGGGCGGGATCTCCGGGATTTTGAACGCCACCATTGGTAAAGGATCTTCGCAACCGTGTCAACTTCGGCAGGGCGCGGGCCATCCGGACGCCGGTGCGGCGATGCCGCGGCGACGTTTGCCGCTTGACTGGGCGGTGTCATGGCATTAATTATGGTCGCTTGTGATCGAGTTCGAGACGGGCGACCGCCGTCCCGATCAGCGGGAACCGGCGGTGGCGCGTCGCTTTGCGGATTTTGCGGAGAGACGGACACCATGTACGCGGTTGTCAAGATCAAGGGGCAGCAGTTCCGGGTGGAGCCCGGGACCCGGCTGCAGGTGCCGCTGCTCACCGACGAGGTGGGCGCTGACGTGACCTTCGACGAGGTCCTCCTGCTCGCCGATGGCGAGGACGTGAAGGTGGGGACCCCGAACGTCGACGGCGCGAGCGTGGCGGCGGAGGTGCTGCGGCACGGCCGCAGCCGCAAGGTCGTCGTGTTCAAGCGCAAGCGGCGCAAGAACTATCGCCGGAAGAAGGGCCATCGTCAGCCCTTCACCGAGGTGAGCATCAAGGGCATCAACGCCTGACAGCCCGCGCCTCTGGGCGCGGCGACGGGAGCATCGTCATGGCGCACAAGAAAGCAGGCGGCTCGACTCGCAACGGCCGCGATTCCAATCCCCAGTATCTCGGCGTCAAGCGCTTCGGCGGCCAGGCCGTCACCGCCGGCACCATCCTGGTGCGGCAGCGCGGGACCAAGATCCACCCCGGCCGCAACGTGGGCCGCGGTGGCGACGACACCCTGTTCGCCCTCGAGGACGGCACGGTGGTGTACGAGAGCTTCGGGAAGAACCGGAAGCGCGTCAGTGTGCAGCCGAGCTAGCGATCCCGCGACCCGACGGTCGCACCGGAACCCGCCCCTCGCCAGGGGCGGGTTTCTCTTTGGGTGGCGGTGTCGTCAGGACCGGCGGGCCGCCGACGCACGGCGCGCGGGAGGCGAGCGATGACGCAGGAGAGGGTCCTGGTGGTGATCCCGGCCCGGTACGCCTCGAGCCGGCTGCCGGGCAAGCTGCTGGCGGATCTGGGCGGGGCGCCGCTCATCGTGCGCACGGCCGAGCGCGCGCGGGGCATGACGACGGCCTCCGAGGTGGTGGTGGCCACCGATCACGACGGCATCGCCGACGTGGTCACCGCCGCCGGCTTCGCCTGCGAGCGCACCGGCGCGCATCCCACCGGCACCGACCGCATCGGCGAGGTCCTCGGGCGGCGGCCGGCCGACGTGGTGGTCAACCTGCAGGGGGACGAACCGCTCCTCGATCCGGCGGTGGTCGATGGCCTGGTCCGCAGCCTCCAGGCCGATCCCGCGGCCGACCTGGCCACCTGCGCCCACCCCTTCGGGCCGGACGATCCCTGGGAGGATCCCTCCTGCGTCAAGGTCCTGGTGGACCGTCAGGGCCGCGCCCTGTACTTTAGTCGCGCCCCGGTGCCCGGGACGTTCCCG
>JAASSM010000005.1 GCA_021767885.1 bacterium
CCCGGCGGCCGGCGGCCAGGAGCTTGCGGACGCCCGCCAGCAGATCGCCCGGCGTGAAGGGCTTCTGCAGCACGGCGGTCGCCTGGTCCAGCTCCAGGTCGGGATGCAGGGTGGGCAGGTCGTACCCGGTGCAGAAGACGATGGGCAGCGCGGGGGTCTCGCGCCGGATGACGTCGTGCACGGCCCGGCCGCCGTGGCCGGGCATCACCACGTCCAGGACGGCCAGGGCCACGCGGTCGCGGTGGCTGGCGAAGACCGCCAGGGCCTCCTTGCCGTCGCGGGCGGCGAGGACCCGGTAGCCGTCCTTCTCCAGCAACTGCCGGGTCAGCTGGAGCACGCCGGGGTCGTCCTCGGCCACCAGGATGGTGGGATGCTCCGCGGGCTCGCCCTCGCCGGCCGGGCCGTCCGCTGCGCCGGCCGCGGTCTCCGCCCCGATCACCGGCAGGTAGACGGCCACGCGCGTGCCCTGGCCGGCGCCGCTCTGCAGGCTCAGGCCGCCGCCATGCTGCTGGACGATGCCATACACCGTGGCCAGCCCCAGCCCTGAGCCCTCGCCCACCGCCTTGGTGGTGAAGAACGGCTCCAGCGCCTGGGCGGCCACGTCCGGCGCCATGCCGCGCCCGGTGTCGGCCACCTCCAGGCGGGCGTGCCGCCCGGGCCGGGTCCCTGGCAGGTGGGCGCAGTCCTGGCGCTGGAGGACCACGTCCGCCGTGGTGATCTCCACGCGGCCGCCCTCGCGCATGGCCTCCCGGGCATTGAGGCAGAGGTTCACCAGCACCTGCTCGAGCTGGCCGGCATCGGCGTCGACGCGGCCGAGGTGCGGGTCGTCGTGGAAGGCCAGCTCGATGGTGCTGCCCAGCATGCTCGTCAGCATGGGCAACAGGCGGGCCACGGTGAGGTTGAGGTCCAGCGCCGTGCGGTGGAGCACCTGCCGCCGGCTGAAGGCGAGCAGCTGGCGCACCAGGACGCCGGCCCGCTCGCCGGCGCGCCGGATCTCCGCCACGTGGTCCGGCTCGCCACGGCCGTGCCGGAGATCGTCGGCCAGCATGGCGGCGTAGCCGTTGATCACCTGCAGCAGGTTGTTGAAGTCGTGGGCCACGCCGCCGGCGAGCTGCCCCACCGCCTCGAGCCGCTGCGATTCCAGAGCCCGCTGCTCGAGCCGCTTGCGATCGGTGATGTCGGTGATGAACCCCTCGAGCGCCTCGAGGGACTCGTCGGCACCGAAGACGCCCCGCCCACGCTCCCAGACCCACTTCTCGCCCCCGGGCGTGGCGATGCGGTACTCCAGCTCGAAGCTCTCGCGATCGAGCAGCGCGGCCTGGATCCGCTGCCAGATGCGGTCGCGATCCTCGGGGTGGATGATGTCGGCGAAGGCCAGCTCGGCATTCTCCAGGAACGCGGACACCGGGCGGCCGGTGAGCCGGGGGCAGGCCTCGCTCAGGAACTCCATGGTCCAGTTGGCGTCGTTGCGGCAGCGGTAGGCCATGCCGGGCAGGTTGGCCAGCAGCGTGGCCAGCGCCCGTTCGCGCTCGCGCAGCCGGGCCTCGGTCTCCCGCTGGTCGGTGATGTCCAGGAGGGTGAAGATCAGGCCGGCGTCCAGGTTGCCACGCTCGAGGGCGGCCGAGCTGAGCAGGACGTCGATCTGCTGGCCGTCCTTGCGGACCATGCGGGCCTCCACGGTGCCCACGCCGCCGGCCTCGATGGCGGGGTGCTTCTCCCGGCCCACGCGCTCGAACTCGGCCTGATCGGGATAGAGGATGAGGGCGGACTGGCCGGCGAGCTCGGAGGGCGCGTAGCCCAGGATCTCCTCCACGCGATCGTTGCACCAGCCGAGGATGCGGTTGCGGACCAGGCCGATGCCCACGGGTGCGGCCTCGAGGATGATCCGCAGCGTGCGCGTTCCGTCCAGGTCGTCTGCGGGCCACATGCTCCGCCCCCTTCGTGGCCGTGACGGGCGTCCTGGGATCTTTGTACGTCGGAACGCGTGCCCGAGGCAAGGGAATTCCTGAGGCGCCCCGGGGGGTGGAACCCGGATCGTCCTGGGATTTTTTCACCGGGGCGCTTAACTTGGTCGCGACCGAATGGTCGCGCGGCCAGCCCTCGCCCGTGGTTCCGCGTGCACCGAGCCCCGAGGTGACCATGGATCGCTTCGTCCACCTGATCTGGCCCCAGCTGCTGCTGCTGCTGTTCGGCGTGCTGCTCGGCATCTGGGGGCTGCTGCTGCGCCGCAACGACCTCGGCCTCGAGAAGACCGCCATGCGGGTGGGCCGGGTCGGGGCGGTGGCCTACCTCGCCTGGCTGATCGCGGTGACCGTCGTGCAGCGGCAGTTGCCCATGCTGAATCCCGGGCAGCTGGCCTTCTTCCTCGGGGCGCTGGTCTGGCTGGGCCAGTGCTACGCGCAGCGGCAGGTGAACCAGCGCCTGTTCGCGATCCTGCCCCTGCTGGGCGTGGTGATCCTCATGGTCTGCGGCCTGGTGTTCGGCCTGCATCCGCAGGATCCGGCGCGGACGCTGCTGGGCGTGGGGCCGGCCATCCACGTGGCCCTGTCGCTGGCGGGCGTGGCGCTGCTGCTCGGCTGCGGCGTCTTCGGCGCCGGCCACGCCATCCTGCACTGGCACATCCGCCGCCGGCGGTTCGACGCCTGGTTCCGCCGGCTGCCCAGCCTGGGCGACCTGGACCGCCTGCGCCGCCTCACCCTGGCGAGCGGCTGGGCCCTGGTGACCCTCAGCCTGCTGGGGGGCATCGTCTGGACCCGCATGCACCCCTCGGACGACCCCACCGTGGTCAGCCACCTGCACCCCATGGTGCTGCTGACGGTCCTGCTGACCGGTCTGGTGGCCGCCGACCGCTTCCGCTGGCTGGGCGCCAATCACCTGGCCGTCGGCTGCATCGTCATGTCGGCCCTGGTGGTCACGCTGCTGGGCGTCTCGGTGGTGGAGATCTTCGTGGGAGGCGCGGCGGCGTGAGGCTGGAGCTCATCGGACTGAACCACCGGGTGGCGCCCCTGGAGGTGCGCGAGCGGGCCGCCATGTCGCCCGAGCAGATCGATGGCGCCCTGCGCGGGGTGGTGGGCGCCCACGACATCGAGGGCGCGGCCATCCTCTCCACCTGCAACCGCACCGAGATCTACCTCTCGCCGCTGAACCACCTGCCCGAGACGGAGCTCCGCGCGCTGCTCTCCCGCCTGACCGCCCTGGGCGCCGAGGACGTCCGCTCGGCCTACATCCACCGCGACGAGGACGCCATGGCCCACCTGGTGCGCGTGGCGTCGGGCCTGGACAGCCAGATGCTGGGCGAGGTGCAGATCCTCGGCCAGCTCAAGGACGCCTACCAGCGCGCCCTCGACGCCGGCGCCACCAACGGCATCATCAACAAGGCCCTGCTGCGCGCCGTGGAGGCCGGCAAGGACGTCCGCAACCGCACCGGCATCAGCGAGGGCGCGGTCTCGGTGGCCAGCGCGGCGGTGCAGATGGCCCAGCGCATCTTCGGGACCCTGGACCGCTGCAAGGTGCTGCTGGTGGGCGCGGGGGAGACCGCGCGCCTGGCGGCCAACCACCTGCGCGGCGCCGGGGTCGGCGCCTGGCGCGTGGCCAACCGCACCGGGGCCAACGCCGCCGCCGTGGCCGATCTCCTCGGTGGCAGCGTCACCGCGTTCCCGCCGCGCGCCGAGGACCTGGACTGGGCCGATCTGGTGGTCACCGCCACCGGCGCCACCGAGCCGGTGATCGGCGGCCCGGACATCGAGACGGTGGCGCGCAAGCGCAAGCGCCCGCTCCTGCTCCTGGACCTGGCCGTGCCCCGCGACATCGACCCCGCCCTGGCCGAGCACGGGGAGATCTATCTCTACGCCGTGGACGACTTCCAGGAGCTGGTGGCCGCCAACCTCGCCACGCGCGAGCACGAGGCCCGCCGCGCCGAGCAGATCGTGGGCAAGCACGTGGAGGAGTTCGCCGGATGGTACCGGGAGAACCGCGTGGCCCCCTCCATCCAGCAGCTCCACGCCGTGCTCGAGGAGCTGCGCGCCCGCGAGGTGGCGCGCAACAGCAAGCGCTTCTGCGACCAGGACAAGGAGCAGCTCGAGCGGTTCTCCCAGGCGCTCATGCGCAAGGTGGAGGGCCTGATGGCCGCCAACCTGCGGCAGGCCAGCCGTCAGCAGGACGACCTCGACATGGCCGACGCCCTCGTGCGCGCGGTGGCGCGGGAGCAGGGCGACGAGAAGGTGGAACGGGTGCTCGCGCGGCTGCGCCAGGAGCGCTCCCACGGCTGAACCGGATGTGCGCTCCGGACTTGCGATCCTTCCCGGAAGGGGGTCCGGCGGATTTCCCCCCGTTCTGCCGGGAATTTTTTTCGGCCGTGGAATCCCCGGTTTTCGGGGTCCCGGGGCCTCCAGCAAGGCCCGCAATCCGGATGTCGCTGCTCGGTAACCCCTTGTTTAATGGCTAGTTGAATGCTGTGTGAGAGTGGGAGTCGAAACCACTCTCTCAGGCGAATGAGAATCGTAACCAGTATCATTTGTTAACCCATTAACAAATGCTTGAGTTCGCCACGCGGGTACCCGATCATCCGGTCGTCCTGGTTTCCAGATCACGCCAAGGAGGTATCCCGTGAACATGAAGCGTTCTCTCTTGCTGCTGCTCCTGGTCCCCGCCATCGCGCTCGTTGGCTGTGAGGGCGACCAGGGCCCCGCCGGTCCTGCGGGCCCCGAGGGCCCCACCGGTCCGGAGGGTCCTGCCGGTCCCGCCGGTCCCGAGGGCCCCGCCGGCACCGCCGGTTGCATCGAGTGCCACAGTGCCGACCAGTTCATGCAGATCGCCGCGGAGTACGACCTCTCGGGCCACGCTGGTGGCGCGAGCGTCGACTACGCCGGTAGCCGGGCCTACTGCGGTCCCTGCCATTCGCATGAGCAGTTCGTCTATACCCTGGAGCTCGGTGGAATCGACGGCGAGATCAGCTCCCCCTCGCGCATCGACTGCCAGACCTGCCACGAGGTCCACGCGACCTTCGAGCCCGAGGACTACGCCCTGCGCACCACCGATCCGGTGGAGATGCTCTGGGACAGCACCTCGATCCTGGACATCGGCGATGCGAGCAACCTCTGCGCGAACTGCCACCAGTCGCGCCGCGCCGAGCCCAACATCAGCGACCCGGGCGAGACCTTCGAGATCACCAGCACCCACTACGGCCCGCACCACGGCCCGCAGGCCAACGTGTGGGGCGGCGAGGGCTTCGCGGAGATCCCGGGCGAGGCCGCCTACACCGGCGACGACGGCGCCCACTCCTGCACCTCTTGCCACATGAACGACTACGCCGACGGCGCCGGTGGCCACTCCTGGCACCCGAACCCCGCTGGCTGCTACGAGTGCCACAGCGAGGCCGGCCTGGAGGGCATCCAGACCGCCGTGGAGACCAAGCTGAACACCCTGCGCGACCAGCTGCTGGCCGTGGGCGTCATCGAGGAAGATGCCGAGGAGCCTGGCGTGTACCACCCGGTGCCGGGGACCTACCCCATGATCCAGGTCCAGGCGTTCTTCAACTGGATCGGTCTGGTGGAGGACCGCAGCCTGGGTCTGCACAACCCGGCCTACGTCAACGCCCTGCTGGACAACACCATCGACGCGATGCAGTAGATCCGAGCCAGGACACCGCGACATGATCGCGGGATGGAGACCGGCCGGAGCCCTCGGGCTCCGGCCGGCTTCACATCCAGGACTGGTCGCGGCGGGCGTCGCCGCGCGCTCTACTTCAGCACGCTGGCCGCGATCACCATGCGCATGGCCTCGCTGGTGCCCTCGTAGATCTCGCAGATCCGCTGGTCGCGGTACAGCCGCTCGATCTCGTACTCCTTGATGTAGCCATAGCCGCCGTGGATCTGCAGCGCCGCGTGGCAGACGCGGTGGGCGGCCTCCGAGGCGAAGAGCTTGGCCATGGCCGCGGCCTTGCTGTGCCGCACGCCCTGGTCCTTCTCCCAGGCGGCCTGCATCAGCAGCAGACGCGACGCCTCCACGTCGGTGGCCATGTCGGCGAGCTTGAACTGGTTGTGCTGGAACTTCGCCAGCGGCCGGTCGAACTGCTCGCGGCCCTTGGCGTACTCCACCGCCAGGTCCAGCGCCCGCTGCGCGATGCCCAGCGACTGCGCCGCGATGCCGATGCGCCCGTTGTCCAGGGTCTTCATGGCCACCTTGAAGCCGCCGCCCCACTCGCCCAGCAGGTTCTCCCGGGGCAGCCGGCAGTCCTCGAACACCAGCTCGGTGGTGGACGAGGCGCGGATCCCCAGCTTGTCCTCCTTCTTGCCGATGGAGAAGCCCGGCGTGCCCTTCTGCACCACGAAGGCGCTGATGCCGTGATGCTTGTCCTCGCGGTCGCCGCGGGCGAAGACCACGAAGGTCCCGGCGAAGCCGCCATTGGTGATGAAGTTCTTGGTGCCGTTGAGGACGTAGTGGTCGCCGTCGAGGACGGCGGTGGTGCGGGTGCCGGCCGAGTCGGTGCCCGCCGACGGCTCGGTGAGGGCGAACCCCCCCCACACCTTGCCCGCGGCCAGGTCCGGCAGGAAGCGCTCCTTCTGCTCCTCGGTGCCGAACATCATGATGGGGTCCTGGACCAGGCTGTTGGTCACCGACACCGTCACGCCCACCGACGCGTCGCCGTAGCTCAGCTCGGTGATCATCAGCGCGTAGGAGACGGCGTCCAGGGCCGAGCCGCCGTACTTCTCGGGCGTGCCGATGCCGCAGTAGCCCATGCTGGCCAGCTCCTGGAGCAGCTCGGGCGCGTTGTGCTCCTGCTCCTCGGCCTCCTGGGCCTGGGGCAGGAGACGCTTGACGGCGAACTCGCGGGTGGCGTCACGGAGCATCTGCTGCTGGTCGGTGAGCTTGAGGTCCATGCCGGTCCTTTCGGCGGCCGGCCATCAGGGCCGGGGCAGGGCGGGCGGGAGACTGGGCGTGCGATCAGGGCGCGGGGCCCGGGCACCGGGCCCGGGCGCGCGGACGTCAACGTCCCAGGATACCCGGTCCGGCCACCCTCCGCCACGCCCCACGGCCGGGCGCGGCGGTGGCTTGCGGGCGGAATGGTCCTAGATTGTCGTCCTTCCGGATCGCGTACGACAACGCTGGACGGCCGCCCCATGCCCGAGACCACCATCGACCGCACCCTCGCCGACTTCCTCGCCGGAGATCGCCGCGCCGCCTCGCGCCTGATCAGCGTGGTGGAGAACGGCGGGCCGCAGGCCGAGGAGGTGCTCCACCAGCTCTATCCCCGGCTGGGCGACGCCCCGCGCCTGGGCATCACCGGCCCGCCGGGCGTGGGCAAGAGCACCCTGGTGGATGCCCTGGTGCGCCACCATCGCCGCCAGGGGCGGCGCGTGGGCGTGGTGGCCGTCGATCCCACCAGCCCGTTCACCGGCGGTGCGGTCCTGGGCGATCGCGTCCGCATGGGCGACCTGACCCTCGATCCCGGCGTCTTCATCCGCAGCATGGCCACCCGCGGCAGCCTGGGCGGCCTGGCGCGCACCACCAAGGAGGTGGTGGACGTGCTCGAGGCCTTCGGCCAGGAGGTGCTCCTGGTCGAGACGGTGGGCGTGGGCCAGACCGAGATGGACGTCGCCCAGGTGGCGGACACGGTGGTGGTCACCCTCTCGCCCGAGTCCGGCGACGCCATCCAGGCCATGAAGGCGGGCCTGATGGAGGCCGCCGACATCCTGGTGGTCAACAAGGCCGACCGCCCCGGCGCCGACCAGATGGTGCGCAACCTGAAGGCGGACCTCGCCATGCGCCCGCAGAGCGACTGGACCGTGCCCGTGCTGACCACGGTGGCCTCGCGGGGCGAGGGCCTGGACGCCCTGGCCGACGCGGTGGACGCCCACCGCGCCCAGCAGCAGGCCACCGGCGCCCTGGCGGGCCGCCGCCAGGCGCGCGCCGCCGCCGAGATCACCGCCATCCTCCGCGACCGCCTCTGGCAGCACGGCCACGCGCGCGTGGGCCAGCGCATCGGCGACTGGGCCGCACGGGTGTCCGCCGGCACCGAGACCCCCTACACCGCCGCCCGCTCGCTGCTGGCGGCGATCCTCGAGGAGACCCGATGAGCGACCCGAGCCACCGACCCGAGCCTGGTTCCGGCACCCTGGACGGCCTGCACCGCAAGCCCGCCGACGACAACCCGCACGTCTCGGTCTCCGGCCGCGAGATCCCCCTCTGCGTCGGCCCCGACGACGTGGACATCGACTACCGGCGCGACCTGGGCGACCCCGGCGATTACCCCTACACGCGTGGCATCCACGCCGACATGTACCGCGGCAAGCTGTGGACCATGCGCCAGTTCGCCGGCTTCGGGTCGGCCGCCGACACCAACGCGCGCTACAAGTTCCTCCTGCAGCGCGGCCAGACCGGCCTGTCGGTGGCCTTCGACCTGCCCTGCCTCATGGGCCGCGACGCGGACGATCCCCTCGCCATGGGCGAGGTGGGCGTCTGCGGCGTCTCCATCAGCAGCCTGGCGGACATGGAGCGGCTGTTCGACGGCATCCCCCTGGCGGACATCTCCACCTCCATGACCATCAACTCGCCGGCGGCCATCATCTGGGCCATGTACATCGCCACCGCCGAGAAGCAGGGCGCCGATATCGCCGAGCTGCGCGGTACCCTGCAGAACGACATCCTCAAGGAGTTCATCGCCCAGAAGGAGTTCATCTTCCCGCCGGAGCCGTCGGTGAAGCTGGTCACCGACACCATCGCGTTCGGCACCCACCAGATGCCGCGGTTCAACCCGGTGAGCATCTCCGGCTACCACATCCGCGAGGCCGGCTCGACGGCGGTGCAGGAGCTGGCCTTCACCCTGGCCGACGGCTTCGCCTACGTGGACGCCGCGCTGGCGGCGGGTCTGGACATCGACGCCTTCGCCCCGCGGCTGTCGTTCTTCTTCAACAGCCACCTCGACCTGTTCGAGGAGGTGGCCAAGTTCCGGGCCGCCCGCCGCATCTGGGCGCGGCACCTGAAGGAGCGCTACGGGGCGAAGAATCCGCGCTCCTGGCTGCTCCGCTTCCACACCCAGACCGCCGGCTGCAGCCTCACCGCCCAGCAGCCCACCCTCAACGTGGTGCGCACGGCCTACGAGGCCCTGGCCGCCGTCCTCGGCGGCACCCAGAGCCTGCACACCAACAGCCTGGACGAGGCGCTGGCCCTGCCCAGCGAGGAGGCGGTGGAGATCGCCCTGCGCACCCAGCAGATCCTCGCCCACGAGATCGGCGTCTCCAGCGTGGTCGACCCCCTGGCCGGGTCCTACTACGTGGAGGACCTGACCACCAGGATGGAGGAGGGCGCCGAGGCCTACTTCCGGCGCATCGACGAGATCGGCGGCGTGGTGCGCGCCCTGGAGGAGGGCTTCTTCCAGCGCGAGCTGGCCGACGCCGCCCACTGGTACCAGGAGGCGCTGGAGCGCAAGCAGCGGATCATCGTCGGGGTGAACGAGTACGTGAACGAGGACGAGGAGCAGAAGATCCCCCTGCTGCGCATCGACCGCGAGCTGGAGCCGCGCCGCCGGCGGGAGCTGGCCGCGCTGCGCGACCAGCGCGACCAGGCCGCCGTGGACGCGGCGCTGCAGCGGGTGGAGCAGGCCGCGCGCGACGGCGCCAACCTCATGCCGCCGTTCATCGACGCGGTGAAGACCTACGCCACCCTGGGCGAGATCGTCGCCACGCTCAAGGGCGTGTACGGCGAGTACGTGGAGCCCATCATCATCTGAGCCGGTGGATCGCCGGCGTCGCCCACCGCGGCGACGGCACCGCCCAGCGAGGAGCACGAGCATGGATCGAGCAATCCGCGTCCTGGTGGCCAAGGCGGGCCTCGACGGCCACGACCGCGGCGCCAAGGTGGTCGCGCGCACCCTGCGCGATGCGGGCATGGAGGTGATCTACACCGGCATCCGCCAGACGCCGGAGATGATCGCCGAGGCGGCCGTGCAGGAAGACGTGGACGCGGTGGGCCTCTCCCTGCTCTCGGGGGCCCACATGCACATCTTCCCCGAGGTGATGCGCCTGCTGCAGGAGAAGGGGGCCGCCGACATCCTGGTCACCGGCGGCGGCACCATCAGCGACGAGGACATGGCCGAGCTGCAGCGCCTGGGCACCGGCCGGCTCTTCGGCCCGGGCGCGAGCACCCGGGAGATCGTCGATTACATCCGCGAGGAGGTGGGCCGCCGGCGTCAGGCGCAGGAGACCAGCTGACGCACGGCGCGGCGGCCGCGGCGGGACGGAGCGGGCCGGGGGCCACTGAAGTCGAGTCCCGGAGCGGGCCGGGGGGCGCTGAAGTCGAGTCCCGGAATCGTCTGGTCCGCGGCACGTTTCTTGATCTTCCCGGCTGACCTCGCAACTGCTTCCTCCTGCGAAACCGGGGGCTCCATGGCCGGTCGCGTCCTTCGGGTCTTGCCACTCCTCCTGCTCCTGACCGCTCCCTGGCCAGCCACTGGCCGGGCTCAGGACACCGATCCGCCCAGCGTGACCATGGCCGCCGGCCGCCTGGAACTGACCACCAACGGGGACCCCGTCCGCGTCCTGGTGGACGTCCGGGCCAGCGAGCCCTCCCGCTTCGAGGTCACCGCCACCTACGCCAGCAGCTATCCGCAATACATCACCCCCATGACGGCGCATTACGCCTACAAGACGGCCGCCGTGGGCGAGCACGCCACCCTCACCGAGCAGCTGGCCGAGGTGGTCAACGACGTCGAGGTGGTGGTGGGGCCCCGCTGCTACCACTCCGATTCGCTCACCGTGCACGTGGAGGCCATCGACGGCGCGGGCAACCGCTCGGACGCGGTGGTGGCCTGGCAGGGCGTGATCGACATGCCCATCGGACCGGTGCCCGACCGGCCCGTCGACGGGACCGGCTACGGCGTCACCGCCATCCAGCTCGGTGGCGAGATGCCCTTCTCCGCCCTGCCGGCGGAGTGGTCCCAGACCGACGTCATCATCTGCGCGCCGGACCACCTGCTGGGTTCCGCCCCGTACCCGTCGGCGGGCTACCAGCACTGGGTGCACGACCTCCGCGAGCACCCCGCCTCGCGCAACGTGGCGGTGATCGCCTTCGCCGGCGGCGTCGCCATCTGGAACAACGACGACGTCCCCTTCAACCAGCGGTGCTACCACCTCTTCGACCGCATCTACCAGGAGGCCCGGGCCGCGGCCAGCCCCGACACCAACGTCCTGGCCCACCTGGTGGACGGCTCCCTGGCCACGGTGGTCCAGCCCGACCTGGGTGGCGGCTCGCGCATGATCAACCTGTTCTCCGCCACGGCCCGGGACACCCTCGCCGCCTACCTGGTCAACGAGTTCAACCACTTCGACAACCGGCTGCCCAACGTGGGCCTGATGTTCGACGTCTGGGAGTACACCTCGGAGTACCAGGTGCTGGTGGGGGGGCGGGCGGTGTTCTCCGGCGCCCACCTCGATCGCGACCTGGACGGTGTCCCCATGCAGGAGGACTACGACGCCCAGATCGCGTCGCGCGACGGCCGGCTGGCCTTCCTGCGCGAGCTGCGCCGGCGCCTGTACCGCTCCAGCGCCGACCCCGTGGTGGGCCGCCACTTCCTCCTGGGAGGCAACAGCGTCTCCGCCCGCTGCGACGCCGAGATGGCCGGCCTGCTGGACCACATCTTCGTCGAGGATCTGCAGAGCCCCCGCGGCTGCGGCACGGGGCTGGGGGAGCATCCCTACCACAACGGCCTCGACCCGACGTACGTGCGCACGGACTTCCCGGCCTACTCGCTCATCGACGGCGACGTGATCCCCTACCCGCTGGACTTCACCTCGGATTTCGCCAGCCTGGCCGCGGCCATGCGGGACTCCGCCGGCGGCCCGTTCCTGACGCCCGAGTCCCGTGGCTCGTGCAACGACATCATCCAGCCGCCGGTGTTCAACGAGGTCTACGGCCTGCTGCTGGACCACGCCTACCCCATCTGGACCAACATGGACGATCCGGAATGGGACCGCAGCTGGCGCACGCCCGAGGCGGACGGCCTGCCGGACCTCCACCTGCTCGGCCGGGCCCTGGGGACGCACACGCGCACGGAGAACGCGGAGACCCTGGTCCTGCGGCGGAGCTTCGAGCGCGGCGAGGTGGAGATCCGGCTCGCCGATGCCGACCTCTTCGATGGCGCCGCCGGCGATCGCTTCGAGTACCGCGTGATGCTCGACGGGGCCGTGGTCCGCGAGCATGCCCACTGGGGCGTGCCGGAGATCGCGAGCTGCTTCGTGGCCGGCTGGGACAGCGCCGGCACCGGGGGCACCGTGCGCGTGGACCTCACCGTGCTGGCCAGCGAGCCGGTCCGCTTCGAGCGCAGCGTCCGCGGCCCGGGGCAGACCCAGTGGAGCGAGCCCGAGGCCACGGTCGGGCGGTCCTCCACCCTGGCCGGACCCTGGGAGACGGGCATCCCGCTGCAGGCGGGCGACCTGCACGTCCGCGTCCGCGCCCGCGACGAGGCCGGGCAGGCCACCGGCTGGGTGGAGCGCAGCGTCTCGCTGGTGCGGTTCGACGGCACCGGCCTGGCCATCACCGGCACGCGCGTCCTGGGCACCGTCTACGGCGAGCCGCAGCCCGGCGGCGGCTACCGTCCCATCGGTCGCGGGGCTGGCGTCCCGGATCTCTCGCCGCCGCACTTCCTGGAGATCCGCGGCACCGTGGCCGACGGCTTCGCGCCGGTCGCCATCCGCTGGCAGAACAGCCTGGGGGGCGAGGGGACGGCCGACGCGGGGGCCGACGGGCTGTCGTCGTGGCTGATCCCGGCCGTGCCGCTGCACCGCGGGTTCAACCAGATCCTCATCACTGCCGAGGACGCCTCCGGCGCCGTCCGGGTGGGCACCGTGGGGCTGGACTGGGACTATCCCGGCGCGCCGGGCTCGCGGGGACGCTGAGCCTGCTCCGTGGCGGCGCCGTCGCGCCGGTGCCGCGCTGGCCCGGCCGGGGCGGCGTGCCCGTCAGGACGGCAGGGCAGAGTCCAGGGCCGCGCGGACCCGCTGCAGCAGCACGCTGGCGTCGTAGGGTTTCTGCAGGTACGGGACGTCCGCCAGGCTGGCCGGCCGGTCCTCGTCGCGCGCCGGCGGCGCATAGCCGGTGACGAACAGGATCCGCAGCGCCGGATCGCGGGCCCGCATCTGCAGCGCCGCTTCCCTTCCGCCCAGCTCCGGCATCACCACGTCCAGCACCGCGAGATCCACGCCGGCGGCCTCGGCGTGCCGGGCCACGGCCTCCTGCCCATCCCGGGCGGTGATCACCTGGTAGCCGGCCCGCTCGAGGACGCGCACCGCCAGGCCGCGCACGGCCTCCTCGTCCTCGGCCACCAGGACCGTGGCGCCGGCCACCGCCGCCACGGGCCGGGCGTCTTCCCGCAGCTCCTCCGGCACGCCGGGCGGCTGGTCGCTGGCCGGCAGCAGCACCGTGAACGTCGAGCCCTCGCCGTGGCGGCTCTGGACCTCCACCAGGCCGCCATGCTGCCGCACGATGCCGTAGACGGTGGCCAGGCCCAGTCCCGTGCCGGCGCCCACGTCCTTGGTGGTGAAGAAGGGCTCGAAGAGGTGCGCCCGGATGGCCTCGGGGATGCCGCGGCCGTCGTCGTGGACGCTGAGGCCGGCATAGCGTCCGGGCGCCACGCCCTCGTGCTCCTGGCTGGCCTCCGTGTCCAGGGTCCGGGTCACGGTGGTCACGGTGATGGTGCCCGTCCCCTCGATGGCGTCGCGGGCATTGACGCAGAGGTTCATGAGCACCTGCTCGAGCTGGCCCCGGTCGGCCACCACCCGGGCCGGCCCGGCGGCCGGGACCAGTCGCAGCGCCACGGCCTCGCCCAGCAGGCGCTCGAGCAGGGGAGCGAGGCCGCCGATCACCGCGTCCACGTCCAGCACGGCCGGCCGGAGCACCTGCTGGCGGCTGAAGGCCAGCAGCTGCCGCGTCAGCTCCGCCGCGCGCCCGGTGCTGCGCCGCACCACGGCGAGATCCTCCAGCGCCGCGCTGCCCTCCGGCAGGTCCTCCATGGCCAGATCCAGGTGACCCTGCATGGCCTGCAGGAGATTGTTGAAGTCGTGGGCGATGCCCCCGGCCAGCTGCCCCACGGCCTGCATCTTCTGGGACTGCCGGAGCTGCTCCTCCAGCTCGCGGCGCTCGGTGATGTCGCGCCCCACGCCCACGATGGCCGCCACCGCGCCGTCGGCGTCGAGGACGGCCCGGTCGGACCATGCGAGCCAGCGCCAGCCGTGCTCGGTGAGGGCGCGCTGCTCGAGATAGGTCTCGTGCGGTGGCCGGTAGAGCTTCCCCATGGCGGCCGCGGTGGCGGCGCGGTCGTCCTCGTGGACCAGGGGCAGGAACTGCTGGCCGAGCAGCTCGGCCTCGGTCTTGCCGAAGAGCTCGCAGTAGCTGGGGCTGACGTAGAGGAACCGTCCGTCGGGGTCCACCTTGACCACGAGGTCGTTCTGGTTCTCCACCAGGAGCTGGTACTTGGCGCGGCTCTCGCGCAGATCGTCCCGGCCGCGCAGCAGGCGGTGCGTCAGCCAGGCGAGCAGGGCGAGCAGCACCCCGGCCACGGCCGCGAGGGCCTCGTCGGCCGCCGTGTCCACCCGGGTCCGGTACCCGGGGAGGGGGGCGAGGACCAGATCCCAGGGCCGGTCCACCACCCGGACCGCGCGCTGGGCGCCGAACGGCCAGCTCGCGGGGGCGGGCTCCGCACCGCTGGCCGAGCTGTAGGCGAGGCCTCCGTCCTCCGCCACCAGGGCGAGGCGGAAGCGGTCGCGGAGGTCCGGCTCCTCGAGACAGCGCTCCACCAGGGTGTCGATGCGGAACACGGCGTTGAGGTAACCGAGGAGCGAGCCGTCGGCGGCGTGCGTGGGCAGGTAGACGGCGATGCCGCGGCCGCCCTGCAGGAGCTGGACCACCCCGGTGCGGGTGACCTGGCCGGTGCGCGCGGCGCGCAGGAACGTCTCCCGCACGTCGGGCTCGGGGTGGTCGTGGAGGTCGCGGCCCAGGGCGGGCCGGTTCGGCTCGCGAGGCACCACCACGCGGATCATGCCCTCGCGATCCACCAGGTTGAGGGCCTGCAGGCCGGGGAAGAGATCCACGGTGCGCCGGGCCACCGCGGGGAAGTCGCGCCCGAGGGCGCCGGCATCGGCGAACTGGCCCTCGGCGAGCATCTGGACG
>JAASSM010000322.1 GCA_021767885.1 bacterium
CTGGAGTTCGACGAGGAGGCTGGCGTGGGACCGCAGCCCGGAGAGGTGGCCGCGATCCTGGCCGGGGCCCGCGACGCCATCGGCCGGGTCCTCGCACTGGCCCCGGCCGGACGCCGGCTCCGCGAGGGCGTCCAGGTGGTCCTGGTGGGCGAGCCCAACGCCGGCAAGAGCTCCCTCTTCAACGCCCTGCTCGCCCACGAGCGCGCCCTGGTGGACCCCGAGGCCGGCACCACCCGCGACGTGGTCACCGCCGCCTGCGACCTCGACGGCCTGCGCTTCGTGCTGCACGACACCGCCGGCCTGCGCGCCGGCGCCACCGGCGTGGAGGCCCGTGGCATCGGGCGCACCCGCGAGACGGTGGCCATGGCCGACGTGATCCTGGCCCTGGTCCCGCTGGACGCGCCGGCGGCGGCGCGATCGGCGCTGGCGGCGGACCTGGCGCCGCTGGTCCCGCCGGAGGCCACGGTGATCCCGGTGGGCGCCCGGGCGGATCTGGGCACGGCGGCGGACCGTCCCTGCGCGGGGGAGCTGGCCACCTCCGCCCGCAGCGGCCAGGGCCTGGATGCACTCCGGGCGGCCCTGGTCCAGGCGGCCCGGGAAGGCGGCGTGCTCGAGGCGGCTGCCCGGGGCGTGGTCCTCGAGGACCGGCACCGCGACCGGCTGCAGGCCTGTGCGGCGGCGCTGTCGGGGGTGCTGGACGCCGCGCCGGCGGGCCCGGAGGTGCAGGCCACGCTGCTGGGCGCCGCGTTGCGGGAGCTGGGCCAGGTCACCGGCCGGGTCTTCACCGAGCAGCTGCTCGACGAGGTCTTCGGACAGTTCTGCGTGGGGAAGTGACCATGAGCGACCGCGCCATCGGCGATCTCCGCGACGGGCGCCACGAGGTGGTGGTGATCGGTGGCGGCCATGCCGGCATCGAGGCGGCCCTGGCCGCCGCCCGTCTGGGCTGCCGCACGGCGCTGGTCTCCCACGCCGCCACCGAGATCGGTCGCATGCCCTGCAATCCGGCCATCGGCGGCCTGGGCAAGGGCCACCTGGTGCGCGAGATCGACGTCCTCGGCGGCGAGATGGGGCGTGCCATCGACCGGACCGGGATCCAGTTCCGGGTGCTCAACCGCCGCAAGGGCCCGGCCGTGCAGGCGCCGCGGGCGCAGGCGGACAAGCACCGCTACCAGCAGCTCATGGCCGCCACGGTGGCGTCGCAGCCGCAGCTCCACCTGGTGGAGGCCGACGCGGTGGGCCTGACCGCCGGGCCGATCCCGCCGGCGGGACCCGGCGGAGCGCGGCACCGCATCACCGGCGTGGTGCTCGACGACGGCCGCGAGCTGCGGGCGCCGCGGGTGATCCTCTGCACCGGCACCTTCCTGCGCGGCCTGATGCACGTGGGGGAGGACCGGACGCGGGGCGGCCGCGAGGGCGCCGGCAGCAGCGAGGGCCTCAGCGGGGAGCTCGCTCGCCTGGGTCTGGAGCTGCGCCGGCTGAAGACGGGCACGCCGCCCCGCCTGCACGCCGACACCATCGACTACGACCGTCTCACCCCCCAGCCGGGGGACGCCGACGCGCGCCCCTTCTCCTTCCGGACCCGTGGCTTCCAGCCGCCCGCGCACCGGTGCTGGCTCGCCGCCACCAACGCCCGGACCCACGCCATCATCCGCGCCAACCTCCACCGGTCGCCGCTCCACGGTGGGGCCATCGCCGGACTGGGGCCGCGCTACTGCCCCTCCATCGAGGACAAGGTGGTCCGCTTCGCCGACCGGGACCGCCACCTGGTCTTCCTCGAGCCCGAGGGTCTGGACACCCACGAGGTCTACGTCAACGGCATCTCCACCAGCCTGCCCGCCGACGTGCAGCGCGCGCTGGTCCACTCCATCGACGGCCTGGAGCGCGCGGAGCTGGTGCGCCACGGCTACGCGGTCGAGTACGATAGCGTGCCCTCCTGGCAGGTGGACACCACCCTGGAGACCCGGGCGGTGGCCGGCCTCTACCTGGCCGGGCAGATCCTCGGGACCTCCGGTTACGAGGAGGCCGCGGCGCAGGGCCTGCTCGCCGGGGTGAACGCCGTCCGGTCCCTGGGCGGCCAGCCGGCGTGGGTCCCCGGCCGCCGCGAGGCCTACCTGGGCGTGCTCGCGGACGACCTCGTCACCAAGGACATCACCGAGCCCTACCGCATGTTCACCTCCCGCGCGGAACACCGCCTCGATCTCCGTTGCGACAATGCAGAGAACAGGTTACGCCATCATGCGCAGAGGATCGGGCTCCTGCCCCAGGCCGAGCTCGACCGCCTCGACGCCCGCGCGGCGGCCCGCCAGCGCATGCTCGCCCGCCTCGCCTCCTGGCGCACGGACGACCCCGGCGGCGGCCCCGCCTGCACCGCGGCCGACCTCCTGCGCCGGCCCGGCGTGACCCTGCCGGAGCTGGCGAGCCTCGCCCGCGACGGGAGCGATCTCCTGCGCGGACTGGACCGGGACATCGCCGCGGGCCTCGATCCCGTCGCGGACGCCGACCTGGTGGTCGGCCTGCGCGAGGACGTGGTCAACCACATCAAGTACGAGGGCTATATCCGCAAGCAGGACAGGGCGCTTGCGGATCTCGCCCACCTGGACGCGCTGGCGATTCCCGAGGATCTGCCCATCGCCGAGGCCGGGGCCCTCAGCCGGGAGGCGCGGGAGAAGCTGGTGCGCATGCGGCCGGGCACCCTCGGCCAGGCCAGCCGCATCGACGGCGTGCGCGCCGCCGACCTGGCCGTGCTCACGGTCCTGATCCGGCGTCACCGCCAGCGCGGCGAGGACGCGGAGGCCAGCGCATGAACGGCCGCCCGCCCGTCAGCGTCGAGGCGCGTCTGCGCATCCTGGAGGAGGAGATCCTCCGCTGGAACCGGCAGATCAACCTGGTGAGCCGGGTGGACACCCGGCGCGTGGTCGCCAACCTGATAAGTCAGTGCCGGGACGGGTGGGATCTGGTGGCGGCCGCGCTGGCCGGAGATCCGGTGATCGATGCCGCGACGTACGTGGATATCGGCTCGGGGGCGGGACTTCCGGGTCTCGTGTGGAGCGCGCTGCGGGACGCGCAGGGCGAGGGTCCGGGTGGCGGCCCGGTGCTGGTGGAGCCGAGGCAGAAGCGGGCCTGGTTCCTGCAGCGGGCGGCACGCCGCATGGGGCTCGAAGGCCTGGAGGTCCGGTGTGGGCGGTGGGGCGCCGGCCCCGGACGGCTCGACGCCCTGGGGGCGCCGGCGTTGCTGATCTCCCTGAAGGCGCTGGCGCTGGACGACGCCGAGATCCTGGGGGGACTGCCCGCGGACGCGACGGCTGGCCATCGCTCCCGGTGCGTGATCCTGAGGTTCCTCGAGGCCGACATGCGAACCCGGGAGCAGGTCGAGGCCGGATTCGCGGGCCGCGATGGGGCCACCGATCCCTGGCGGCGGGCCGGAGCGCAGATCCTCGGGGAGGGTGATCCCGGGATCCTCCTGACGAGCTACCACCACGGGGGATGATCCGCGGGGCCGGCTGGACGCCCGCCCGGGACGTCGGCGGCATGTTCCACGTGGAACAGACGCCTCCCGCAGGCTCCCGGGCGCCCGTACATGGCCGCTGGCCGGCGGGCGTCGCCGTGGCCGGCCGCGCATGATTCCGGTCTTCTGGCGCCTGTTCGCCATCGTCGGTCCGGCCCGGGGGCGCTGCCGGCCCGGGCCTGCCGGGAGTCGCCACGCGCTCCCCGGTGCAGGATTCCCGGGTCGATGACACCGGCCACGGTGTCTGGCCGGGAGACCGCGGCCGCGCCGCCACCGCCGCCGGCCGCGGCCACCGCGGCCATCGTCGCGCCCCGGGGCCCTGGCCCGCGTGGGGGGCTTGGGCCCGCCGGCAGATCCGGAGCCGGGCCGTGTCCCCGCCGATCGGCAGCGAGCGGGTCGGCCGCGCCGGCGGCGCGCCGCGGGATCGGCCGGAGATGGCC
>JAASSM010000323.1 GCA_021767885.1 bacterium
GGCCGCCACGGCACCCCGCTGGGCACCGTGGCGGCCTCCGATCCGGCGCGGCCCCGGGGCCGGCCTAGAACTCGCTCTCGTAGTAGTCGTACAGCAGCTGGTGCCCCACCGAGCCCCGCATCTTGGCCAGCGCCCGCTCCTTGATCTGACGGATCCGCTCCCGGGTCAGGCCCATGCGCTCGCCGATGGTCTGCAGGGTCTGGGCATCCTCGTAGCTCAGCCCGAAGTACTGGATCACCACCTCGGCCTCGCGCTTGCTGAGCACCGACAGGGCCCGGCGCACGTCCTCCCGCAGACCCCGCACCAGGACGTCGTAATCGGTGGAGATGGCGTCCTCGTCGGCCAGGGTCTCCCGCAGCGGCCGCTCGTCGCCGTTGGTGCCGAAATCATCCAGCCCCATCTCGGTGCGGTCGGAGGCCAGGGCGTGGACCACGTCCCCCTCCTCCACCTCCAGCCGCCGGGCGATCTGCCGGGGGTCGGGGTTGGGGATGCCCTCGTTCTGCAGGGCGGCCCGCGTGCGATGGATCTTGATGAGCAGCGCCGTCTGGTTCTGGGGCAGACGCACGGTGCGCGACTTGTCCAGCAGCGCCTGCATGATGGCCTGCCGGATCCACCAGACCGCGTAGGAGATGAAACGGTAGCCCCGGGACTGATCGAACCGCCGCGCGGCCTTCAGCAGCCCGAGGTTGCCCTCGTTGATCAGGTCGGAGAGCTGCAGCCCCTGGCCGGTGTACCGCTTGGCCACCGAGACCACGAACCGCAGGTTGGCGCGGACGAGGGCGCGCAGGGCCTCCTCGTCGCCGTCGTGGATACGGACGGCCAGGGCGCTCTCCTCCTCGCGGCTGAGCAGCGGGTAGCGGTTGATGTCACGGAAGTAGACCTCGAGCCCTTTTTCATGGGTCGCGGGGAACATGTGTCTCCTGCCGGCCATGGCTCTCTCTCCCGGCTGCGTGGGGCCTCGGCCCGCACGGCGTGACGTCATTGCAGGGTCCCCGCATCGCGGGGCGTCACCTGGACGAACCGCTCGTTCGTCCCCGTCCGGACCAGCAACGTCAGGGCATCCCGCTGACCCCCGAGCGCGGCGCGCGCGCTGCGCCAGGCGGCCAGATCCGCAAGATCCCGATCCTCGATGGCGACCAGCACGTCGCCGGGACGGATCCCGGCCTCCGCGCCGGGCCGCCCGGCTTCCACCGCCACGACCAGCACGCCGGTCGCGGCCTCGATCCCCAGCGTCTCGGTCAGGCGCTGCACCCGCGGATCGCCACCGGCGAGGTCGGCCACCTCCAGGCCGAGCCAGTGGCGGCCGCCGGCCGCGTCCATCCGCGCGGGGTCCATCTCAACCAGCGTCACCGACAGCGTCTGCCGACCCTCGCCGCGCTCGATCAGGCACGCCACCGGCTCGCCCACCGGCGTGTCCGCCACCAGGAACTGCAGGTCGCGCGGGGACGACACCTCCCGCCCGGCGAACCGCAGCAGGCGGTCCTCCGGCTGCAGGCCGGCCGCCGCGGCTGGCGAGTCCGGCAGCACCTGGCCCACCACCAGCACCCCATCCCGCGCCTGCACCGACGCCCCGAGCCAGCCGCGCACCACGCGACCGTCGCGCGCGAGGTCGGCATGGATGCGCTGGACCAGGCGGCTGGGCACCGCGAAGCCGATGCCCTGGCCGGCGGTGTTCACGGCGGTGTTGACGCCCACCACCCGCCCCTGGATGTCCACCAGCGGTCCGCCGCTGTTGCCGAAGTTGATGCTCGCGTCGGTCTGCAGGAAATCCTGGTACCGCGGGGTCAGGCCCTGGATGTTCAGCCCGCCACGGCCCTTGGCGCTGAGGATGCCCACGGTCATGGACCCCTCGAGATTGCCGAAGGGGTTGCCCACGGCCACCACCCAGTCTCCCACCAGCAGGGACTCGGAGTCGCCGAAGGCCAGGTAGGCCAGGTCGCGGCCCGCCGGGTCGATGCGCAGCAGGGCGAGGTCGGTGAGGGGATCGGAGCCGGCCAGCTCGGCGGCGTACTCGCGATCCTCGCCGGCGAAGCGCACCCAGATGCGATCCGCGCCGGCGATCACGTGGTGGTTGGTGAGGATCTCGCCGGCGGGGTCGACCACGAAGCCCGAGCCGGTGCCAGGGTTCTCGAAGCGGCCGCCCTCGCCCTCGCGCTCGGGGAAGAACTGGCGGTACATCTCCTGCAGCGGGGTGCGGTCCACGCCGTCCTTGCCCACCGCACGGGTGATCCGGATGGAGACCACGGCCGGACGCACGGCCTCGCCCACGGCCACGAACGGCGACCGCGGCACCTCGGCGTTGACGGTCACCGGCCCGGCGGCCCGGGCCGCGTCGCCCGCGGGCCCGCACAGGCCCGCCAGCAGCATCCCGGCGCCCAGGGCGGCCAGTGACCGGGGGGTCGGCGTACGGCGCCCGCGTCGGTCCGGGCGCGTACGACCAGTGTCGAACGTGCGCAAACGCATGCCGTCGTCTTCCGGTTATGTGGGGGGACATCCGGTTCGAACCACGAGGCGGCAGGGGATACGCCTCGGCAGGGACAGAAACATGTTATCGGGAGTCGGGTATGCTGTCAACCCCTCATGAGGGATTCTTCACCGCGCGGGGCCATCGTGGCGACGGTCGGTCTCCGCTCCGGTCGCGTCGGGATCGTCGCCCTCGTCGGCCTCATCGGCCTCATCGGCCTCATCGGCCGCGTCGCCCGCGCCGGCGTCGCCGCGGGGCCGGACCGCCTGCTCGCCGTCCGGCTCGCCAGCGGGCTCGCCCGCGCCGGCAGCCACCTCCGGTCCGGGACCGAAGTCATGGGGGCGATCGAGCTCCTCGGCCGGTCCGAGATCATGCCAGGGGCGGGCGTCCGGCGTCTCGCCGCCGGGTGCCGCGGCCTCGCCGGCAGCCGGCAGCTCCACGGCCGCGGCGGTGGCCGCCCCGGCGGCCGCCTCCGCGGCAGCGTCGCGCTCGGCCTGGCGCTGCGCCCGGGTCTGACGGATCTCCTCGATCTCGTCCACCTTGGCCTCGAGATCCTGCTCGAGCCCCTGGATGCGGTCGATGAACGCGGCGAGCTCCTGATCGTCGGCGAAATCGGTACGCCCCTGCTCCACGGCGTGATAGACGTGGCTGCCCAGCTCGGAGAGCTGCCGCTCGATCTCGCGGCTGATGCCGTACTTGTCGTACATGCGCACGCTGATCTTGGCCATCTCGCCGGTGCGGTCGGCGGCCAGGGTGTACCATTCGCGGAGGTTCTTCTTGACCCGATCCATGATCGACATGGCAGCGTCCTCTGTCGGGCGTCCGGAAACAGGTTGCTCTCGGCGTGGGCCTAACCTACAAATTGTGGACCATGTCTGGCAACCAGAATGACGACGCGCGGGTCCTCTTCCTCGCCGACAGCCACTTCCACACCGAACGCGACGCGGCGGAGCAGCAGCGGCTGGACGCCTTCGTCGCGCTCCTCGATGCCCACGCGGGCATCGCGGAGCTGGTGCTGATGGGCGACATCTTCGATTTCTGGTTCGACTATCCCCACTTCGTGATGAAGGGCTACGAGCCGCTCCTGCTGGCCCTCGACCGCGTGCGCGCCGCCGGCACGCGCGTGCACTTCGTGGGGGGCAACCACGACATCTGGGCCGCCCGCTATCTCCACGACCGCTACGGCAGCGACCCCCACGGCGGACCGGTCACGCTGGAGCTGGACGGCCAGCGCGTGCGCTGCGTCCACGGCGACGGCCTGCTGGGCCGCGACCTCTTCTACGCCGCCTTCCGCCGCGTGGTCCGCCACCCGGCCGGGGTGCTGCTGGGCAAGTCGCTGCACCCGGAGCTGCTCTACGCCTTCAGCACCTGGCTCTCCGGCACCAGCCGCGGCTGCACCCGGGACGAGGTGGACGGCATCGAGCGCAAGGCGACCCGCTGGCTGGCGCGCCAGCGGGTCGGCGACTGGGACCAC